>DALYHN010000039.1:8448-13910 GCA_031970875.1 Chitinophagaceae bacterium | reverse complement strand
AGCGGACGGAAAATCTGGTTCATATATAAAATGAATGCCACCAACTTACCAGAGAAATCGATTTCTTGTCCGTTTACACCCACCGCCAAATTGGCTACCCACCAAACAATCAAGCCTGTGCTTACCGCCAACACTACTTCCACAATGGGAAAGAACACAGAATAAGCGAAAATGGCGTGGATATTGGCATTGCGGTGTTCTGCATTGATCTTTTTGAATTTGCGGAATTCTCTTTCCTCAGCTGCAAAAGCCTGTACAATTTGCATACCCGTGATATGCTCCTGCACAAATGCATTCAGCGCTGCTACTGCATTACGTACGCGGGTAAAACTCTTATTGACACTTTCCTTGAAATAATAAGTGGCAATAATCATCATAGGGAAAGGGATCAACGCGATAAGTGTCAGTTTCCAGTCGATCCACAACATCGTGCCCAGCGTAATGATGATGGTAAGCAGATCAGCCAAGATGGGAATCAAACCATCAGAGAAAATATCATTGATGCTCTCAATATCATTAATAGTTCTGGTGGTAAGTGTACCGATGGGCGTTTTATCGAACTGACTCAGGTTGAGTGAGAGGATTTTCTTGTACACGGTATTGCGCATATCGCGCACTACGTGTTGGCCTAACCAAGCTGTGGTAAACGTAAAAGCAAAGCGCACCGTGGTTTCTACGAAAATGAAACAAACCTGAAAGATGGTGACTGCAATGATGAAACTAGTAGCATCGGCCCAAACAGCGTCTTCAAACAACCAACGCAACCACACAGGTACCTGAACAGCTTTGGCTGTAGCTTTATCAATGGTGAGCTGAATTAGGTAAGGACGAATGGGCGCAAACACGGCCATCAAGATCGCCAGCAGAATGCTGGCCCCAAATTGCAGGCGATAAGGTCTTGCAAAACGGAAGACTTCTTTCAACAAACCGGTATCAAATCCTTTCTTTTGAGCTGCAGACATGGTTTGCAAAAATAGCTGAATTGCATGCACCCGAAAAGCCAAAGCTAAATTCAACCAAATCAAGGCCTCATTCCTTATATTAGCAGACCGATGATGCAGCAACCCGAATTTGTGCAGGAAGCACCCAAAGCGAAATATAGTTTATCAGAAGAGCAGGAAAAACGAGAGATTCTCCGGCAGTATCGTGCTTTGCTCAGGAGCTTACGTCCCAAACTCAAAAAAGGCGATAAAGAATTGTTGCGCCAGTCCTTTGAAATGGCGGCCGATGCACACAAGACCATGCGCAGAAAAAGTGGAGAACCCTATATCCTCCACCCCATTGCAGTAGCGATGATTTGTGTGGAAGAAATTGGATTAGGTGTGCGCAGTACCATCTGTTCGCTGCTACACGATACAGTAGAAGATACAGATATCACTTTAGAAGATGTTGAACGTGAATTTGGTAGTGAGATAGCACGTATTGTAGACGGATTGACAAAGATTGCCAATGTTATTGATACCAACTCATCGCAACAAGCGGAGAATTTTAAAAAGATTCTGCTTACCCTCACTGATGATCCTCGTGTGATTCTCATTAAACTAGCTGATCGCTTGCACAATATGCGTACGCTCGACAGCATGAAGCGGGAAAAGCAGTTGAAGATAGCCTCAGAAACCGTTTGGGTATATGCACCATTGGCACACCGCATGGGCTTGTACAATATCAAGACCGAGATGGAAGACCTGGCCATGAAATACATGGAGCCGGAAGCCTACAAAGAAATTGCGCGTAAACTTTCTGAAACCAAAAGAGAAAGAACCAGATATATCAATGAGTTTATTCGTCCAATTAAAGAGAAGCTGAATGCTGCGGGCTTCTCCTATGAAATACACGGAAGACCAAAAAGCATTCACTCTATCTGGAATAAGATCAAGAAAAAGGGTGTTGCTTTTGAAGAAGTGTATGATCTCTTCGCCATTCGGGTGATTTTGGATTCATCACAGGAAAAAGAAAAAGAAGAATGCTGGAAGGTATACTCCATGATTACGGATGAATACCTGCCTTCACCAGAACGTTTGCGCGATTGGCTGAGTAATCCCAAGAGCAATGGTTATGAAGCTTTGCATACTACTGTGATGGGACCACAAGGTAAATGGGTAGAAGTACAGATTCGCTCGCGCAGGATGAATGAGATTGCTGAGAAAGGTCTGGCTGCCCACTTCAAATACAAAGAGGGCAATAATGAAGAAGATCGTTTTGATAAATGGTTCATGCAGATTCGCGAAGTGCTCAGCACGGATACGGATAGTGTTGACTTTCTGCAAGACTTCAAAACATCTTTTCTAGCAGAAGAAATTTATGTGTACACACCAAAAGGTGATGTGAAAATGTTGCCTGTTGGTAGTACAGCTTTGGACTTTGCTTTTTCCATTCACTCCGCTGTAGGTTGTAAATGTATCGGTGCCAAAGTGCATCATAAACTGGTGCCTATCAGCCATAAATTGCGCAGTGGCGATCAAGTAGAAATCATAACCAGTAACAAACAAAAGCCTAGCGAAGATTGGCTGAATATTGTAGTTACGGCCAAAGCAAAAGCCAAGATTAAAGATGCACTGCGTGAAGAGAAACGAAAAGTAGCAGAAGACGGTAAATACACTTTACAGCGAAAGCTGGAATCAACAGGCGCTGCATTTAATCAGCACAATATTGACGAGCTCGTTCATTTTTACAAACTACCTTCTCAATTGGATTTGTTCTATGAAGTAGCAGTCAAGAAAATTGAGCTGAAGGAACTAAAGGACTTCCATGTCATCGGCGACAGAATAGAAGTACCCAAGCCTAAGCCAATAATTCAAGAGCCGCATCATGATCATCCACAAAAAGGCGGCAGCAAAAAAGATTCTGAGCTAATCATCTTTGGAGAAAGCAGTGATAAGATTATGTATTCACTGGCCAAATGCTGTAACCCTATTCCGGGAGATGATGTATTTGGTTTTGTGAGCAGCGGTAAAGGTTTGATCATCCACAGAACCAATTGCCCTAATGCGGCACAACTACTCGCCAATTACGGTCACAGAGTAGTCAAAACCAAATGGGCGAAGAACAAAGAAATTTCCTTCTTGACTGGCTTGAAGATCATTGGCTTGGATGATGTGGGCGTTGTACATAAGATTACCAACGTCATTAGCGGTGAGTTACGCATCAATATTGCAGGCCTAACCATTGAATCCCGAGAAGGTATTTTTGAGGGTACGATTAAAGTGTTTGTGCACGATAAGGAAGAGCTGGAAGAACTGGTGCAAAGACTAAAATCACTGGATGGAATTCAGACGGTAGACCGCTTTGATACTGACCAACCCAAATAGCCATACAAAAGATTCCCGGATTAGACAAGAAAGACCGCAAAATTTGCGGCAAAATCTCTTCACAGCATTGCTGTATAATTAATTTTTACACAGGGGAATTTGGTTACCTGCAAGGTGTATTTTTGCCGCGTTCAAACTAACATTATGGTAGACGTAATTCTCGGCCTACAATGGGGTGATGAGGGCAAAGGCAAGATTGTTGACTATTTCGCTCCTCAATACGATATCATCGCTCGTTTCCAGGGCGGTCCCAATGCAGGACACACATTATATGTGCAGGACAAGAAAATTGTATTGCACCAGATTCCATCCGGTATCTTTCACCAGAACACCATCAACCTCATTGGTAATGGTGTGGTATTGGATCCGGTTACGCTGAAAAGAGAGTGTGAAGCAGTTGCTGCTTTCGGCATTGATGTAAAGAAAAACCTCTTTATCTCTGAGCGTACCAATATCATTGTACCAACACACCGTGCTTTGGACAAAGCATCTGAAATGTCTAAAGGTGAAAGCAAGATTGGTTCTACCCTGAAAGGTATTGGTCCTTCTTACATGGATAAAACCGGCAGAAATGCTTTGCGTGTTGGCGACTTATTGGATCGTCATTTCACCACGCAGTACATCAAACTGCGTATGAAGCACCAAAAACTGCTGGATAATTTCCATTTTATGGAAGACATCTCTGCATGGGAAGAAGAATTCTTCGATGCATTGGAGTTTCTGAGAACCTTGAATGTGGTGAATGGCGAATACTTCATCAACAACCACATCAGCAGCGGTAAGAAAGTATTGGCTGAAGGTGCACAAGGAAGTATGTTGGATATCGACTTTGGTACTTTCCCATTTGTTACATCATCAAATACGATTTCTGCAGGTGTTTGTACCGGCTTAGGTGTAGCACCACAGAAAATCAATAATGTAATGGGTGTTACCAAAGCTTATTGTACAAGAGTTGGTAGCGGACCCTTCCCTACAGAATTGCATGATGCAACTGGCGAAGAGTTGAGAAAGATTGGTAACGAGTTTGGTGCAACTACCGGAAGACCACGTCGTTGTGGTTGGATTGATTTGGTTGCATTGAAATATACTTGCATGATCAATGGTGTAACACAAGTGATCATGACAAAAGCAGACGTACTCGACAGCTTTGCTGATCTGCAAGTATGTACTGCGTATCAGGTGAATGGAAAGGAAACCAAGGAAGTACCTTTCCAAATGGCGAAAACCTTACCTGAACCTGTTTATCAAAGTTTCAAAGGCTGGAATACGGATACAACTCAGATCAAAGCAGCAGCTGAACTACCTGCTACCATGCATACATATATCGATTTCATCAATGCATCAATTGGCGCACCGGTGAAATATGTATCGAATGGCCCAGGCAGAGATCAGATTGTTTGTCTTTGATGAGTAACTGGCACTGCATTTGATGAACAAAAAATTTTTTTGGTTCGTAATGGTTTCAGTTGAAATTTTACACCGCTAATCTTATTAGAATATGGCAGCGAAATCTAGTAAGGGATCTAAATCCACTACCCCGAAAAAGACAGAAGAGAAAGAAGTGAAAGCGTCCAGTAAGAAAAAGCATCAGGAAGATGATGAGCTAGAAGATGATGATGACATGGAGGAAACTCCTGCTCGTAAATCTTCTACCAAATCTGATGATGACGAAGAAGAGCTGGATGAAGTAGACGATGATTGGGAAAAAGTTGACGAAGAAGACAACTGGGACCCCGACTTCGATGAATTCGATATTCCAAAGAGCCGCACCAAGAAAGCATCCACTGGTGGCAAAAAGAAAGAGGAAGACGATGATTTAGGTCTGGATGAAGACTTCAAAGAATTTGACCTGTTTAGTGATAAGGGCGGATTCGATGATGAAGATGATGACTTCTAAATTACACGCATGAAATACTCAGCCGGTTTTGCACCGGATGAACATCGTATTCAAAAATCGCAAATGTTGAATTGGGCCTCCCGGTTCAACATTTGTGTTTTACTGGACAACCATGGCTATGATTCACCTCACCAGTCCAAAGAATGGCTATTGGCTGTAGGCGCCACTGCTAGCTTTCAACCAACCGATACAGCAACGCTTGATGCATTCATGCAGGCACATCAAGCCAAATGGATATTCGGTCATATCAGTTATGA
>DALYHN010000039.1:0-8348 GCA_031970875.1 Chitinophagaceae bacterium | reverse complement strand
GAAGCTATACAAGCTTTAAAAGGGCATATCAGCAGGGGCGATTGTTACGAGATCAATTATTGCCAACAATTTACTGCAACCAATGCGTCTATCGATCCACTTCATGTCTATCATCAACTGAGTGCCGTTTCACCAACGCCGTTTGCTGCATTCTATCGCAATGAAGATAAATACCTACTCTGCGCTAGTCCGGAGAGATTCCTCAAAAAAACCGGTGAGACTTTAATCTCTCAACCCATCAAAGGCACATTCAAGCGAAACCTGCAGAATGCTACTTTGGATGATATGCTGAAAACAGCTTTACAAAATGATCCCAAAGAACGCAGTGAAAATGTGATGGTAGTAGACCTGGTGCGGAATGACCTTAGCAGGGTTTGTTTACCAGGATCTGTACATGTTAGCGAATTATTCGGCATTTATAGCTTCCCTCAGGTGCATCAGATGATTTCTACCATTGAAGGCACTTTAAAACCAGGGCTTGGTTTCTCCGCTATATTGAAAGCGCTTTTCCCAATGGGTAGCATGACAGGCGCGCCAAAAGAAAGTGTGATGCAGCTGGTTGATGCTTATGAGCCCACACCAAGAGGCCTGTATTCAGGCACCATTGGCTATATCGCACCAAATGGTGATTTTGATTTTAATGTAGTGATACGAAGCATCGTTTACAACGCAACACTACAGCATATCAGTTATCATGCAGGCAGCGGCATCACTTACTATTGTGATGCTGAAACAGAATATCAAGAATGTTTGTTGAAGGCTGAAGCCATGTCTGTTGCACTAAGCTAGCATAGCGATGAAAAAAATTGTACCTTACTTACATAGTAAGCGTAATGCCCTTAGACAGTCCAACGCATATTAGTAAAACAATTCTCCAAAGGCAACAAGATATTGCCATACGTGCATGGCAGTTACAAACCTTATTGTTTCCTGAATTAACCCACAAATACAGTGGCGCAATGGAAGCAAAATGTCTGGAAGACATTCGTTACCACCTGCAATACTTATATGAAGCTTTACAGGCATATGATAAAAACCTTTTCACCCATTATATCCATTGGGTGAATGATGTGCTAAGCAGCAGAAATATTCCAACAAAAGAACTCATCGATAGCTTAGGCTGCCTCAAAAACGTATTGAAACAATTCTTATCCGACGAGGAAGCATCGCTGGCGGGCATCTATCTGGAAGAAGCAATTGATATCCTAAAGCTTCAAGCAAAACAAGATCAACCGGATTTTATAGAGCGCTCTGCCATGCAACATGAGTGTAAACACTACCTGCATTTGTTGATGAATCAGGAGCGACATGCTGCATACAGCTATGTACATACACTACTACAACAAAAGCACAGTCTTCAGGATATCTATCTGCATATTTTTCAAGCCTCGCAATATGAAATAGGCCGACAATGGCAGGAGAACAAAATATCTGTTGCGCAAGAACACTATTGCACGGCTGTTACGCAGCAAATTATGAGTAGCCTTTTGCCACATATTTTCACAACACCGAAGAAATCAATGCGCATGCTTGCTTGCTGTACCTCAGGTGAATTACATGAACTTGGTTTGCGCATGGTGACAGATTTTTTTGAGTTGGATGGATGGGATACTTGCTTTTTAGGCGCCAATACTCCTGAACAAGCCATTACAGACATGCTGCGTCAACAAAGTTTCGAGATGATTGCCATCTCAACTACGATGACTTTTCATATTGATAAAGTGCGATCAACCATCCAGCGCATTCGCGCATACCCGGGATCAGAAAATACCAAGATAATTGTAGGAGGTAATCCCTTCAATATTGCATCAGGATTATGGAAAAATGTAGGCGCAGACGCCTATGCTGGCAACGCACAAGAAGCCGTGGCAGTTGCTAATTTAATTTGCGCTTCTTCTGTTACAGCGTGAAACATACTATACCATATGTAGACTTTTGCTTAGAATGTGAAAATGATGGCAAGGTCTTATCTGTGATGAAGACATCCATTACGATGGATTTTGATCAGCAGACCCCTGTTTATTTGCAAGACTTAATTGCAGATGCAAGTGTTTCAAAAGCAGAAGAACTCTTACAGCAAGTAGATACAGATGGTGTGAGTATTGATTGGGAACTGCAGGTAAAAAACGGTAAATCTATTGTTTGGATGGTCTTATCCGGTTTCCGTGTATTCAATAAGCTCATCATCATTGGTTCTACCCGTAAAATGCACTATGATCTTGCTTTATTCGATGAGATGATGCAAATCAACAATGATCAATCTAATCAGATTAGAGAATTGGTAAAGGAGAATATTCGCTTAAAAGAACAGCTGGCAAAACTGCATCAGCCATCTTAGCCATTGATACGGCCTTCCAACAATGCACGTACAGATTCAATCAGTATTTGTCCCTTTCTAGCTTCAAACACCAATGCGCGTTCTTTACTTAAACGCATGGGATACTTCTTGCCTTCTGCTAATGTTTTATCAAAACCGGGATTCCATTTATTGAACTGCTGAATATCCATCAGCAACTGATTCGACACCACTACTGAATGATAACGTCCGCTCACTTCCACAACGGCAGTATTAGAGAGTTCTTCTGCAGTGAGTTGTTCTGTTGCATCCATTTTGGCCAGACTTGCTTTGTGCAGTTCGGTTTCTTCCGCTGTCATGGTCGTCCAGCCACCACTACCCTCAAAGATGAAATGTGTAGCGATGAATTTCTTTACGTGGGTTCTGGTTTCTTCTGGTAAGTAGTATTGTAAATCCCAGAAATCGCGACTACCCGTTTTCTTAATGGCATTTTTTACACGTCCGGCGCCACCATTATATGCAGCTACAACTAAAAGCCAATCGCCAAATTCACCATACAGTTCTTTGATCAATCGCGCTGCTGCGTGGGTGCTCTTGTAATAATCGGTACGCTCATCCAGCATACCGCCTGTTCTTAAACCGAAGCGTCTCGCTTCATAGGGCATCAACTGCCAGGGACCGGCTGCTCCGGCCCAGGAGACCAAGCCGGGCTTAAGATGACTTTCAATCACACTCAAATACTTCATCTCTTTGGGCAGACCGTATTGTGAGAGGATATTATCGTATAAATCGAAATAAGGCTTACCCCAGGTTTTCATGCGCTCCATTTCCTTACCCTGCTTGCGGATATATTCCTGCACAAAGCCAATGGCTCTAGGGTTGAGTTGCGCACTATACGGACTACTAGGATCGAAGCGATTATTGGTAAACAGGCTTTTGAATCCTGTTTTATCATTGCTCAGGTCTGATGTATCCTTACCCGCATGATCAAAAAGCGGATCAGCACCTTCGCGGAATGACATAGTACCGATAGCTCCGGCCACAAAGGCGAAGGCTACCAGAGAAACCCTGGCCACACTTACAGAACTATTGATGCTAATACCAAACCAACGCATAGATAACTTGTCCTTTTACTTCCCACTCAGCTCTAAGAGCTTTTTGGAAAGGCGGAGCAAAGATACCTCGCTGAAAGGAGAAGTCATGAGCTGGAGCCCATAGGGCAGCCCATTGGGGTGTTGGAACAAAGGCAGGGAAATAGCTGGGCAACCTACCAGATTGGCCAGCACTGTATAAATGTCAGCCAGGTACATTTCTACCGGGTCTTGGCTCTTTTCGCCAAAAGCCCAGGCAGTAGCTGGCACAGTAGGACTGATCAAGCCATCATATTGGGTAAATACCTGCTGTATTTGATCGGTCAGCAATCGTCTAACTTGCTGAGCCTTAGTAAAATAAGCATCGAAATAGCCTTCACTCAGCACGAAAGTGCCCAGCAGGATACGTTTCTTTACCTCCTTACCGAAGCCCTCTGATCTGGAGCGTTTATAGAGGTCTGTCAAATCATCAGTTGAAACCTGAGATCGGTGTCCAAACCTCACCCCATCGTAGCGGGAAAGATTGCTGGAAGCCTCAGCTGTGGTTAAAATATAGTAAGTAGGTACTATATACTCAAGTAGTTCAAAATCAACAGGTTCTACGGTATGGCCTTGGGCTGTTAAATTTTTGATAAACGCCTCCATTCCTTCCCGAATTATGGGGTCTAAACCGGGATGTTGCAGCATTTGCGGACTATAGGCAAGTCGCATCGGCTGATCTGATTTGGATTGGATTTCGGCTGAGTATGCGGGTACCGGCTGTGCTGAAACCGTGCTATCAAATGCATCTTCGCCTGCTATTACTTCTAATGCAAGCGCTACATCTTCAATCTGCTTAGCGAAAATGCCAATCTGATCGAAGGAAGAAGCATAAGCAATCAGCCCGTAGCGAGAGATACGGCCATAGCTTGGCTTCATCCCAATGATGCCACAAAAATCTGCCGGTTGACGCACAGAACCACCCGTATCACTGCCCAGACTCAGCATACACATATCCGCTTGAACCGCCACTGCAGAACCACCGGAAGAACCGCCCGGCACACGATTGGTATCCAGCGCATTCTTCACTGCACCAAAAGCAGAATGCTCATTACTGCTGCCCATGGCGAATTCATCACAATTTTGTCTGCCCAAAATAATAGCACCTGCTTCTAACAAACGGGCAACTGCAGTAGCATGATATACTGCTGTATATCCTTCCAGCATATTTGAGGAGGCAGACATGCGATGACCTTCATATGCCAGCACATCTTTTATGCCAATGACTACGCCATGCAAGGGCTGTAAAGGTTTGCCTGCAGTACGTTCCGCATCCAAAGCTGCGGCTCTCAATAAAGCTTCTTCTGGAAATAATTCTAGCCATGCATTGAGTGATGCATTTTCCGAACAGGCATGCAGATAATGCTGAACGGCCTCCACGCAAGTGGTGAGGCCGTTCAATAAGTCTGAATGATAGTCTTTGATGGTTGTAAAACGAAACAAAGGCTAGGGATTGATCAATCGCTCGATTACTGTTTGTCTTTCTCTTTCATACCTTCTTCTATCTCGCGCTTCACGTTGTTTTTCGCATCGTTGAATTCGCGGATACCCTTGCCCAAACCTTTCATGAACTCAGGAATTTTTCTGCCACCGAAGAGAATAAGAACGGCCAATACAATGATGATGATCTCAGGAGTGCCTAAACTGCCCATAGAAATGTTTTAAGAGGTACAAAGTAAGTGCTTTTCAAGCTAATAAAATGCATTCCAGAGGTGTGAACATAAAAAAAGGCAGAACAATGTTCTGCCTTCGATATGATTGATCCTTTGCGGATTACATACGCTTTTCCTTGATACGTGCACTCTTACCACTACGCTCACGAAGGTAGTACAGTTTAGCGCGACGAACCTTACCAACTTTGTTCAGCTGGATAGACTCGATATTAGGAGACAGGAAGGGGAACAAACGCTCAACACCTACGCCATCAGAAATCTTACGTACAGTGAAAGATGCAGTAGCACCATTACCCTGCAGCTTGATCACATCGCCGCGGAAGCTCTGGATACGCTCTTTACCACCTTCTACAATCTTGTAGTTTACAGTAATATTATCACCAGCCTTGAACTTTGGAAAGTCTCTCTTAGCTGTTAACTGCTCGTGTACAAATTGAACTGCTGCGTTCATAACTCAAGTTTTTAGCCCGATTTTTTCGGGACGGCAAAAGTAGGTTAAAAATCGGAATTACACAATCTCCAACAGAATTTTTTCTATCGGGCCACGTTCACCGCACGCTTCTCGCGAATCACGGTTACTTTGATCTGTCCCGGATAGGTCATTTCTGTCTGAATTTTCTGGGCAATATCAAAGCTCAGCTTATCGCTATCACCGTCAGTTACTTTTTCTGCTTCCACGATTACACGTAACTCACGGCCAGCTTGGATGGCATACGCCTTTTCAACACCTTGATAACCAAGGGCTAAATTCTCCAAATCCTTGATACGCTGGATATATTGCTGCATGATTTCGCGACGAGCACCTGGTCTGGCACCACTGATGGCATCACAGGCCTGAATAATCGGTGAAATCACATATTGCATTTCCATTTCATCGTGGTGGGCGCCGATGGCATTCACCACAGCAGGATTTTCCCCGTATTTCTCAGCCAGTTTAGCACCCAGCAAAGCGTGGCTCAGCTCCGTTTCTTCATCTGGCACCTTACCAATGTCGTGTAAAAGACCGGCACGTTTAGCCAGTTTAGGGTTAAGGCCCAATTCAGCAGCCATGATACCACACAAATTGGCTACTTCACGGCTGTGCATCAAAAGGTTTTGGCCATATGAAGAACGGAAGCGCATTTTACCTACCACACGCACCAGTTCCTTATGCAGCCCATGAATACCCAGTTCAATCACGGTTCTTTCACCGATTTCCATCACCTGCTCTTCTAATTGCTTACGGGTCTTTTCTACCACTTCCTCAATACGGGCAGGGTGTATACGACCATCAGCAACCAGTCTTTGCAAACTCAAGCGTGCAATTTCACGACGCAATGGATCGAATGAAGACAATACAATTGCTTCAGGTGTATCATCCACAATCAAGTCAACACCGGTTGCTGCTTCGATGGCGCGGATATTACGGCCTTCGCGACCAATGATCTGGCCCTTGATTTCATCTGTTTCCAGATGGAATACAGTCACTGTATTTTCAATCGTCTGCTCTGCAGCAGTACGCTGAATGGTTTGAATCACAATCTTACGCGCTTCCTTATTGGCTTTCTGACGCGCATCTTCAATGATTTCCTGCTGGAGCGCCAGAGCACGGGTAGCCGCCTCTTGCTTCAAGCTTTCAATTAACTGAGCACGCGCATCTTCTGCACTCAGGTTGGCAATTTTTTCCAGACGACGGATATGCTCTTCCTGATGCTTTTCCAGCTCAGTACGCTTGTGCGCCACTACTTCCAGCTGGCGGTTCAGGTTTTCCTTGATGGCTTCGTTTTCTTTGATCTGCTTATCAAGGCCAGCTTCCTTCTGGTTCAGGGTAACTTCTTTCTGCTTGATGCGGTTCTCAGCATCATTGATCTTTCTGTTGCGGTCATTCACTTCACGCTCGTGCTCAGCTTTTAACTGCACAAAACGCTCCTTGGCTTCCAGCTGTTTTTCCTTTTTGATGGTTTCAGCACGGATGCCCGCTTCTTTGATAATGGCCTGGGCTTGTAATTCAGCCTCTTCGATCTTTTTCTGGGTGTCCTTGGCAAAGATGAGTTTACCCACTACAACACCTACAATGAGCGCGACAACGCCGCTGATTACGGCTATAATGATGGGATCCATTGATTTTCTGGTTTTTAGAAGAATTCACAATATCTACTCGTGCACATTCCATGTGGCATGAACAGTAATGGGCAAATATAATTAATTTGACCATCCCCTTAAGGAGACCAGCCCACTAAAAGCCAGATTATGCGGTTTTTAAACATAGATACCCTGTTTATCTATGTTTTGGACAGCAGGGGTTTCCGCTTGATATTTGGCGAAAACAATTCGTATGCGAAAAACCTTTTTACTGTTGCTAGCAGGTGCATTCTTCACCAATATCCAGGCCCAAGAGCTGAAATTGGCAAAGGGACAGAAATTTCTACTAACCTCCACCGTGAAGACGAACTCAAGCCAGCAAATGATGGGACAATCAGTAGAGTTCAGCAATGACATAACTACACAAGATGAATTTGTCGTTGACGCAAAAGACGCACAAAGTATCAGTTTGAGTAAAACAACTAAACAGATGAAGACAGCTTTCTCTGGTATGGGTCAAAATGTAAGTTTTGACTCTAACAACCCAGAGGATATGAACGGCCCAATCGGTAGTCAGCTAAAAGACCTGATCAACAAACCATTGACTTTTGTACTCAATTTATCAGGAACTATTGCTTCCGCACCAAAATTAGCCGGCAATGCTATGACAGGCGCTATAAGCGATATCACTAAAGGAGAAGTCCTACCAGGTTTTATCGCCCTCCCAGCATCACTTAAAGCAGATGATACCTTTTCCGTTACAGGTGCTGATGGAGATAATAAGTCCACTACCAATTACACAGTAACAGCTATAAATGGTCAGGAGGCAGTCTTAAAAATTACTACTACAGCTAATAAAACTAGCACTGTCAACCAAATGGGTATGGAAATGCTGATGTCATTGAAGATGACAATTACAGGAACTGCTACAGTTGATATCTCAACCGGACTGGTACTCAACTCTACAACAGAAATGGATACGGATGGCACTATTAATGTAATGGGGCAATCAGTTCCAATGACTGTAAAGACGACGACTACTATTACTGGTAAGAAATTATAAGTTCACTACGTTACCTAAAAAATAATCCCGCAGTTGCGGGATTATTTTGTTTATGCTTGTAATGCTTTTGTAAGCAATCCGTCTAGTTTGGATAAGCCTTCCAGAATTTCTTGTCGCTCTAACTC
>DALYHN010000038.1:0-13978 GCA_031970875.1 Chitinophagaceae bacterium | reverse complement strand
TTTCAATATCGATACCCACGCGATGATTGGTACTCACAATAGCTGCTGCATAATCGCCGCAATGCGAGATGGAAAAATGAAAAGCCTCGCTGGGTAAAAAAGGTTTTCGGGTATCGGCAATCAGGATTTCTTCATAGGGAAATGCAGGAAACAAATAGCGCAACAAGTATCGTCCGGCCAAATGCTGTAAGAGCTTGTGCGGATGCGAAATCTCGCGCTGCAAGGGCACGGTGGTGCTGAAAAAATCTTCCGTTTCTTCCAGCTTCCAGACGGCCAAACGGGTGCTCGCGTTGATATCTTGTTGATAAAACAGAGGCATGCGCGAATATCTGTTTTTCCCTGCGCGATTACTCATTTATTTGCCATTAATTCGTACAAAATCAACCGAATCGAACATGATCCTCTCCGATTCCCGCATACTGGAAGAAATCAGCAAGGGCACCATTAAGATTGAGCCTTATGACAGAAGCTGCCTGGGTAGTAATAGTTATGATGTACACCTTGGCAAATGGCTGGCTACTTATACCAACCATATTCTGGATGCCAAGCAACACAACCAGATCGAGTATTTCGAGATACCGGATGAGGGCTTTGTTTTATACCCCCATGTATTCTATCTCGGCGTAACCCAAGAGTACACCGAAACCCATGCACATGTGCCTTTCTTAGAAGGTAAATCTTCTACAGGTCGTTTGGGTATTGATATCCACGCCACAGCCGGTAAGGGCGATGTTGGTTTTTGTGGTAACTGGACTTTGGAAATCTCCGTGAAGCAACCCGTAAAAGTGTATAAGGGCATGCCCATTGGCCAGTTGATTTATTTCCCCGTAGAAGGACCGATTGAAGTGGCTTATAACCAAAAGAAAAACGCCAAGTATAGCCAGCAGCCCGATAAGCCCATTGAGAGTATGATGTGGAAGAATCAATTTTAGATTGATTATTGGCTATTTGTGATTTGTTATTGTTGATTTGTTATTGCTGCTTTGAGATTTATTATTTGAAATTTGAGATAACGTACACAACCTTGTGCTACGTCGTGCTGTCGCGACTCCGTAGCTAAGACTTGACTGGCTCCCGAAGAGTTTGCAATGGTGATTCAAGATTGACGACTCACGATTGACGATTGCATAACACCGTTATGGCGAGAATTGCATTGACGCAATGACAAAAAAAATCATAATAGCAATTCATTGGTTTTCAATAATCAAATTTTACGATAACCAGTAAATCAGGGTGAATCAATTGCGTATATTTAAATGTTATGTGCCATATAGTGAGACCCTTCAAGTTCGCCATATTAGTAATTTTTTTTCTGACATCTTGTAGACAAAAACAAGGAAGCACTACCATAATGCATCCAAGTTGGCAAGACAATTTTTATAGGTATAGAAATACTAATGCCCCCAATATTTCATCAGACAGATTTTTTAGATTGAACAGTTCTGATAAAGACACAACTATTACAAATCTTCTTGATTTTCCAGAAACGGAGATAATAAATATAAATAGCAGTTCTATTAAGCATATTCCAAGTGACATCACTAAATTGAAAGAGCTGAAAGCTTTAAATGTCACTTGGACTGATTTTAATAAGTTCCCAAGGATACTTTTTGAATTGCCAAATCTGATTAGCTTAGACATCGCCTTTAGAGACACGACAATTGTAGTAGACACATTATGTTATAATTTTAAAAGACTTAAAAATATAGAACTATTGAGCCTTATTTCTTGTGGCTTGACAGATTTACCGTTACCACTAACTCAGATGAGACGATTAAAGTATTTAGGTCTCGGTGTTAATAAAATCAGAGAGATAACATCACCAATTGGTAATCTTGACAGTTTGATAGAAATTGACTTCTCACAAAACAAATTAACCGATTTACCCAAGGATTTCAATAAGTTGAAAAATCTTGAAGTTGCTGACTTCAGCAACAATGATATTTCAATTTTACCTTCAAACATTGTTGAATTAAATTTGGTCAGAGAAATAAACCTAATGAATAATCCGAATTTTAAACTATCATCTGATTTAGCGAAACAAATAAAAAAGAACTGGAAAAACTTAAAGACAATATTACTTGTAGGAACAAATCATACAGAAAGTGACATAAAAGAATTAAATGAAATCCTTCCAGGAAAACTTGTCTTTTTTGTAGAGTACTAACAGATTTACGGCACATAACAAAAAGTTTTGTGCAATTGGGGCATGACGTTGAAGTAATCATCGACAGTGCATATCCAATCTTTATATTCGGCGGACGGAATTCTGTTCGTCTTTAGTTCTTAACATCAACTTTTGATTATAAATTTAGCTTCGGTTCCGGGCAGACAGTTGGTTAATTCCCAAACTGCACAAAGCCTCGAACGTTAGGCGTAATCGATTCTAAATTCTATGATTAGGCGACTATTTATAAATGGAATTGGAACGAGTGTCATTCAGTTTATTCTGTATGTAGCACTTATGTATACTGGTTCATTTATTTCTAGACTAATGGCAGGCACCCATTACGGTGATTGGACTATCTTGATTATATATTCTATTATTCTCTTTCCGTCTATCGTCCTAGTTGTCAATATTACTTCAGCATTGATAAACAAGAAAATAGTTACTATGATCTTCTTAACTCTGGCATTTCTCTTTTATATCATTGCGTGGGGAGAAGATTTTAGTCGACATCCCTATGTTACGACTTATGCAATTGTAACTGGCGCGGTTTGCTTAGGTTCAAAAATACCGATTGATAGACGCTTAGGAATAGTGTTTGAAAATGGCTAGAGTCAGGTATGACTTTAGTTGGAGTGTCTAGAGTGTATTTGAAGGATCTAAGTACTTATTTAAGCCAAACACAGTTTTGATGTACTAAGCCTAATATCGGCTTTATGCCAGCCTGGAATTATTTGGATTAATGTTTATCTTAGGGAAACTGCCGGCATAAATCCATAGACGTTATGCGCTATTTATATATTATGCAAAATTTCTGCCACATATTTTTAACAAGCGACACTCTATTTCTTGCTGATAGCATAATGTATCAGCTAAAGGAACTCGTATCATATACAACAGAAAAGAAAGAAGCCACAAACCCTGCAATTACTCCATTAGTATCAGCTATTATTGGCGGTTTATTGGCAATTAGTGGCCAATGGATAATTAAAATTTATGATTCTCATACTAACAAAAGAGACAATCTAAGACAGATAATCGCTAAGTGTAGCCAACTTAAAACACAATTACACTTTTATTTTGGTAGTTATGCTTATTATGAACAGAATACTGAATATCAACATTTACAATATCGCCTAAGTAAACAAGATTCAGAGAAACAAAAAATTCTAGATGAGCATTATAAATCAAATCTAGAATTCATGTCACTACATAAGCAGATTATTGACTTGATTGCAGATTTCGTTGGCCAAACCAGCAAATTTGAAAATATCTCTTCTTATAAAATTTCCTTTAAGACCGATCTTGATTTAATTACAGAAATACAGTTTGGTTATGGCAAAAGTTATGAAAGTTACACTACGGCAATCGCTGATGACCAAGTTAGTTCTGATATTAATGAACTTGCGGAGATATACAGAGAATTACTTTCTCCGTTTACTTCAATTATAAGTTCTATGCAAAGTTTCAAATTATAGCTTATAACATCGGCTTTGCGCAAGCATTACTAATTTTCCGAATGGGTATAATTTTAAGTAGATATCGACTACAAGGGCCATTTATGATACCGATAATTGTCAGCATTTTGTTTTTGCTGGCAACAATTTATCCTGTTCTCCCAATTATGGGATTGTATTTAGACGGTGGGTTGCTAGGTATTGTTGAAGACATATTTTTCGATAAAGGAGAAAAAGGAGCTACGCAAATACTGTTGCTTAATTGGATTATAAATGTCGGATTATCAACTTATTCCTTTATCCTATTTGTATCTGTAAAGAAACCATGGTTAAAAGTTCTTTTTTCCATACTTACCATTACATTCTTATACTATTTTTTTGTTTTCATATTCATGGTAAAGTACGAAGCAACAATGTCCCCGTATTTCTTCTATTTTATCCCAAGCTTGTTGAGCTGCATTCTTTTTAATACCGCTTTAATAATTAGGGATCTTCTAGTTTCGAGATTCATATAGTCTGGCTGCAACATCGGCTTGCCACAGCTAGAGACGCCGATGCGATAAAAGAATCTTTACTATCGCTTATATTAGCTATTCATTCTTTAATACATGTCCTCCCGCAAACTGCTGCCCCTATTAGTGCTTGTACTAATGCATACCATTTGCTACGGCCAGCAATCTGTTAAAGCCTATGTGCAAGCTAAGTCGGTGCCCATTCAACACATCAATATTCAGGACAATGATTTCACAGATTTAGCGCCCATTGGGCAGGCCATTGGTGATGCGCGCATTGTAGCACTGGGTGAGCAAATGCATGGAGATGCCACCAGCTTTGAGGCCAAGGGCAGAATCATTCGCTATTTACACGAGCAAAAAGGCTTTAACCTCTTGGTATTTGAAAGTGATGGGTATGGCCTCACTTATGGATTTGCGCAAGTGAAAAACCAAGCTACAGACAGCATCAACAAGTTTATTTACCACAATCTACTGGGTTTATGGGCGTGGTGTAAAAGCGCGGCACCTTTTCTATACAGCTATATTGCAGAATCACAAAGCACTGCTACCCCACTACGCATTGCAGGTATGGACTGTCAGAACCAAAGTCCGTACACATTTACCCACTTGCCCGGTCAACTACAAACCATCCTGTCTAAACTCATCACTACTTCGCAGGATTCCATCCATGCAAAGACAGTATTGGACAATCTGCACACCACATTTTTCAATGAACAAAAAGCAAATCCAGTTGGTTGCGAAAATGGCTTAATGGCTTTAACTGCATTGCTGTACAATAAATCGCTGCAAGTGCTTAATGCAGCAGACATCAATATCCTCAACAATGTAGAAGCATCCTTCCGCAATATCCTGCCCCTCTTGCAACAGAAACAAGATACTGCTACCAAACATGTGTACAGAGACCGACAGATGTTTCAAAACCTCTTATGGTTGCTGCAACACCAATACCCCAATGAAAAGGTCATTGTATGGGCACACAATGCCCATATTGCCAAATCGCTTAGCGAAAACAACCCACGCATGTTGGGGCATTATCTCGGTAATCCCAACTTGAATCCCTTCAGTTATTATGCACTGGGTATTACTTCCTACAATGCCACTTCTGTTTGGACCGCTTCTGTGCAATCTCCCATACAAGCACAACAACCCTTGCGCAACAGTTATGAAAATTGGATCAAAAAGGATTGGGCTTTTGCTTTCACCGACTGGAAGCTGTTTAATCAACAGCATAAAAAAGATACCGAGTTTTCCATGAAGGGCTCTTTAGAGCTAACCCAACACATGAATCATAGCTACCCTTGGCACAAAGTGTATGATGGAGTATTCTTTATCCGCAATATAACCGGCTGTACCAAAATCAGTGAGGCGGAAGCAATAGCAACGAAACGATGATGATTGATGATTGTCGATTGAATATTGTCAATTGACTATTTCAGATTTGAGATTGCTAATTTGAAATTATAAAGAAAAAACGTCGTGCTCCGTCGTGCCTCCGTGGTTTAGTCAGCACTTTCTTGATTCACGAAATTTTACCGCAGAGAATAGGAGCAGCCAGCCTTAGCGCAGCGCATAATCATTTTTTGTTTATCAATACTCCTCTTCTGCTATAAGAGGGTTAACCTTAGCTTCAAGCGGCTAAGGAGCCTAGTGACAGTTTGAATATAAATAAGTTACTGATAACCACTTCAGAAAGCTAAAACTGATTTATTCTGGAATTATTTTTAATTTCACCTAAACCAAGTAAATATGGTGCTCATCTTAAAAAAAGGTGCTTCAAAAAAAGAAATTCAGTCGATTGAGAAAAAACTCAAGCCTGCAGAAGGTGTTGATGTGATGAAGCATTGCGGAAAAATAAAGCTCAAAGAAGATGGACTGAAAATTCAAAAGGTATTAAGAAATGAGTGGCAATAGATTATTGTTAGATACAAATGCTATCCTCTATATTCTTGGTGGTGACGAGACGCTTGCTTCTTTCTTGCAAGGAAAAGAACTGTTTATCTCAGTAATATCAGAACTAGAACTCCTGTCTTATAAAAACATTACCCAAAAGGAAGCAAAAGCCATCGCTTCCTTTCTAAGTGAACTAAAAATTGAAAATATTTCTGAGGAAATAAAAAATCAAACAGTTTCCATACGGAAATCAACAAGTTTAAAACTACCTGATTGTATTATTGCAGCAACTTCTTTTGTTCTCAATATGCCATTAGTTACTTCAGATAAACAATTCAGTATTGTAAAGGGGCTTGATGTAGTCTTGTACGAAAAGTAGCTTCCAATTCATCCCGAAGTCTCGAGAAAGCCTCCCGAATGCTCGGGGCAGGCGACTGACCATTGTCTATTGACGCTTCTTCCGCAACGCCAACACCCAAGCCACCACATCATAATAACTTTCCACACCCCTTATTTGGTTATTGGCGAGTAGATATTGATTGTACAAAGAAGATACCACCGGTGCTATATTATTTTGCTCATTCAGGAAAAACCTGCGTATAGCTAACCTATCGCGCTGCACCATCGTATCCACCTCACCAAAGAAAAGGTTGGGATGCAACACATATGCTTCAGGGTCATGCAGCATTAACTCTGCAGTTACATAATGGAAAATATCCAGCGCCGCGGAATACTGGAAGTAAGGGTCCTCACTGGCCATACACACGAGATAAGCTACAAAGTTTGCTTCCGATTCACTCGCATAACCCAATTGATGTGCCATTTCATGGCAAATAGTAAATGGTTTCAGGAGGCCGGGCATATTCCACCTGATCTGTCCCTCGCCACTAGAAGGGTTATAATAACCGGTATACCCACCATATTTTCCCAATGCCCCAAAAAGACTTTTCTTCATAGCCGGCTGTTGGTATGCCAGAAAAGGATACACCAAAGCCGCTTTTGCATACGCAGCTTCTGCCTGCTTAAATAAATCACCCTTGGGCTCTGGCAAACTCGTGTCTTTACTGATGACCCATCGCAGTCTACGCATATCTTCCATCAAACTGCATCGCAGCTTTTTCAGCTCGGTCTGGTCGTAACAAGTGTCTACCTGCAAATTCAGCTGACTGGCAATCCCGGCCCGGTAATAGTTCAGTCCCCAAATACCATAGAAAGCAATATAGACCCAGCAGCAAATCAGCACCAATCGGCCAACCTGCTTCAGCGTCCGATGCTTAGTGAGTTCTTTGCGCCAGATCTGTCGGACAAATCGAAAAGCAATGATTATCAATAAGATAGTCAAAAAAGCATAGAGCAGATCCCCCACACTAAAGGGAAAAATTCCGGTGATACTCCGTAAAAACCGACCAATAAAAGGATATACACCCGTACTGTAACGGGTTTCTACCCAATGGGGTTGGCGGGCGGCCAGGCTCACCCCTAGCAGTCCAAGGCCGGTGACTGACCAGACGAGAATTCGGCTAATTTTGCTCCTGTTCATGGTTTCAGGGGTTTTCAACAGGTGTGGATGAATCAAATCCGCCATTTTCCTTTGTCATTCCAGACAGAGGTATTACCTTTGCCCACCCTAAAAACCGTCCATGAGCCACCGGAGAGAGTATGATATTGCGTTTGTGGGTTTGAAACCAGGTGTTCATGTGTACGAATATAGGATAGACGACAAGTTCTTTACAGAATACGGGGAGCAGGATTTTGTTAATTGCAAGGCCGACGTAAAACTCAGCCTCGACAAGAAAACCGGCTTTATTCAGTTGCAATTTGATGTTGGCGGCAGCGTTGACGTGATTTGCGACCGTTGCGGGAACACTTTGACCAAACAACTCTGGGATGAATTCAACCTGGTAGTGAAAATGGTGGAAGAGCCCGAAGCAATGAATGAGCAGGAAGAAGATCCGGATGTGTACTACATCAGTCGCGGCGAAAGTCATTTGCACCTGGCCGACTGGCTCTATGAATTCATTAACCTGAGCATTCCGATGCAGAAAATGTGTACGGAAGAGCAATATGGCGGACCGCTTTGCAACAAGGAAGTGTTGGAAAAGCTGAAGCAGATGGAAGATGAAGTGATGAAGGAAACCAACCCGCTTTGGAAAGGACTGGAAAAATTTAAAGACTTAGATCAATAACAAAGGATACCATTAAAATTTGAGTTATGCCGAATCCTAAACGCAGACATTCTCAGCAGCGCAGCGCTAAGAGAAGAACACACTACAAAGCTGAGACTGTTACTTTGAGCAAGGACAGCACAACCGGCGAAACACATGTACGCCATCGTGCACATGTAAGCGAAGGTAAATTGTACTACAAGGGTAAACTGGTGGCTGAAAAAGCACCCCTGAAAGCTTAATCCTTTAGTATAACCATACTGCTTAGCCGGACATGAACATTGGACTTGACATGATGGGGGGCGACTTTGCACCGCTTGAGGCGGTTAAAGGTCTGCAACAATATTTGTCGGGTAACAATGGTCCGGCTCATTTATTTTGTATCGGTGATGAAGCACAGCTGAAATCGCTCTTAGACGAGCATCAGTTGAATCATCCCAATATTCACGTTGTACACGCCGCCGAAGTCATCGGCTACCACGAGCACCCTACCA
Source organism: Chitinophagaceae bacterium (assembly GCA_031970875.1). Lineage (GTDB taxonomy): Bacteria > Bacteroidota > Bacteroidia > Chitinophagales > Chitinophagaceae > JAFLBI01. The sequence goes on along the minus strand of DALYHN010000038.1, from coordinate 5,290 downwards.
AGGCCCTGAAAGAAAAAAAGCAGTCTTCTATTGCCATCGGTTTTTACATGCTGGCAACCGGAAAGATTGATGCATTCATCAGTGCAGGTAATACAGGTGCTATGCTGGTTGGTGCGATGTATAGCCTCAAGCCTATTGAAGGACTCTCCCGTCCTACCATTGCCACAGTCTTCCCTAAACTTTCAGGCGGTACCGGCTTATTGCTGGATGTTGGCCTGAATGCAGATTGCAAACCCGAGCAACTGAACCAGTTTGCCGTATTGGGTAGTTTGTATGCAAAGCATATCCTTGGCATTGATCAACCCAAAACAGGTTTGATGAATGTGGGTGAAGAAGAAGGCAAGGGCAATATCCTGGCGCAAGCCACTTACCCACTCCTGAAAGAGAACAGCCGCATCCATTTCATTGGCAATATTGAGGGCCGCGACCTGTTCAATGATAAAGCCGATGTAATGGTCTGCGAAGGCTTTACCGGTAATATCATCCTCAAAATGGCGGAGTCTATTTATGATATCGCCTGCCAGCGGAACCTGCAGGACGATGCGTATTTCAGCCGCTTCCATTACGAAAACTATGGCGGAACACCCGTTTTAGGTGTAGCCAAGCCAGTGATCATCGGCCACGGTATTAGCAATGCCAAGGCATTCATGAACATGATTCGCCTCGCGGAAAAAATGATCCAGACCGATCTGTGCGGTCAAATTGCAGGCAGTTTTCAGGCCTAATGCTAGATTTTCACCTTTTCTCCTTCTGATTTTCAAGATTTCTGTCAACTTATTTGACCGCTCATCATTTGCATTGCAGGTACAGCAAGACCGAATTTAGTATCAACTAATTCATTATCAATACATAATGACTTAACCCATTAATAGCCTTACTAAATTACCTTTTTAAAGATGGTACTGTGTGTTGCATAGTACCAAATATTTCCCCATCTTTGTGTTGTCAAAGTGAAAAAACACCAAAACATTAAAAAATAGATTTTATGAAAAAGACAATCTTCGCCATCTACGTAAGCGCTATCATCGCCTTAGTACCTGCTACATTTATCGGTTACCTGTCTAACAGCAACAGCACAGACGAAAGCATCGTAAAAGATGTTACGCCTAGCAAAAAAGCAGATAATAAGACTGAAATGGTTAGCATCCTCAAGACTTTCTAACTTATTCAAAGCAAGCAACCGAAAGTGCCGGTACTGTTCAGCAGTGCAGGCACTTTTTGTTTTCAACATTCCACAGCAAACACCTATTGAGACGCCCCTATCCGCTATATTTGCGCGCAAACAACTGTTAGTTTTTATGTGGTTGAATAATATTCTGGAAACGATTGGCAATACGCCCCTGATTAAGCTGAACAAGATCACCAAAGACATACCCGCCACCGTGCTGGCCAAAGTGGATTATTTCAATCCCGGTAACTCCATCAAAGACCGTATGGCTTTGAAAATGGTGGAAGTAGCCGAGAAAGAGGGCAAGCTCAAGCCCGGCGGCACCATCATTGAGTGTACCAGTGGTAATACCGGTATGGGCTTGGCGCTTGCTGCCTGCGTGAAAGGATACAAATGCATATTCACCACAACCGATAAGCAGAGCAAGGAAAAAATGGATATCCTCAAAGCTGTTGGTGCTGAGGTAATCGTGTGCCCCACCAATGTGGAACCCGATGATCCGCGCAGCTATTACTCAGTTGCCAGAAGACTGGCCAAGGAGATTCCCAATTCCTTCCATTGCAACCAGTATGATAACCTCGCCAACCGTTTGGCGCACTATGAAAGTACCGGACCGGAGATTTGGGAACAGACCGAAGGTAAGATTACCCACCTCGTTTGTACGGCAGGTACCGGTGGTACGGTTACGGGTACAGCACAGTATTTAAAAGAGAAGAATCCGAACATACAAATCTGGGCCATAGATGTTTATGGAAGTTTGCTCACAAATTATTTTAAGACTGGTGAGATTGATATGAGCTATGTACACCCCTATATCAGTGAGGGTTTCGGGGAGGATTTTGTACCCGAAAACTATGATGTAAGTGTACTGGATCATTTTGAGCAGGTGACCGATAAGGACGGTGCCGTGATGGCCCGCCGACTGGCTAAGGAAGAAGGCCTGTTCTGTGGCTATAGTGCCGGCAGCTGTCTGCAGGGTTTGATGCAGTTGAAAGACCAACTGAAACCTACCGATGTGGTTGTCTGCATTTTCCACGATCATGGTAGTCGCTATGTAGCCAAGATCTACAACGACCAATGGATGATGGAGCGCGGTTTCTTAGATGTGAAAACATTCAAAGATATCGTGAATGCACGTCCGATGCAGAAACTCATCACTGTTTCTCCAGAGCATACCGTAGCACAGGCAGTTGACCTGATGAAGAAATACGATATCGAACACATTCCTGTGATGCGTGAGCAAAACAATGTAGGCTCTATCAGTGAAGTGGGTTTGTTCATGAAGGTCTTCAACAATCCTGAAATCCGCAACGAGCCTGTTTCCAGCGTAATGGAACATGCATATCCGGTTGTGGACTATGATACACCTGTAGAAAGATTGGGCAGTCTCATCAACAAAGAAAATGGTGCTGTACTGGCCAAGGATGAAACCGGCAATTTCCATATCGTTACCAAATACGATGTGATCCAGAGCCTCGCTAAATAATATGCCGCAGTTTACTGATCAAACGGGTTATACCATTTCGCTCAGCCATGTGCCGAAACGAATTGTTTCGCTCGTTCCCTCACAAACTGAATTATTGTATGATTTGGGTTTGGATGAATGCGTAGTGGGCATCACCAAATTTTGTGTGCATCCAAAAGCATGGTTCCGTAGTAAACAACGTGTGGGTGGCACTAAAACAGTGAAGCTGGATGTGGTAGCTGCTTTACAGCCCGATTTGATTCTTGCCAATAAGGAAGAAAATGTACAAGCGCAAGTAGAAGCTTTACGCAATATCGCTCCTGTCTGGACCAGCGATATCAGTAATCTCGCCGAAACACTTGACATGATTCAAGCAGTGGGCGAATTAACGGATACAGCAGCTACTGCAACAACTATTGTTGAACGCATCAGCAATTCCTTTGCAGCACTTATTGGACCTACTCAAAGAAAAGCTGCTTACCTTATCTGGCGCGATCCTTACATGACTGCAGGTGGAGATACTTTTATCAGCGATATGCTGCAATACTGCGGCTGTACAAATGTGTTTGCACATCAGCAACGCTACCCTGCCATCACACTGGAAGATATTCGCGACAGCGGTGCAGACATAGTCTTATTAAGTAGTGAGCCCTTCCCTTTCAAGGAAAAACATATTGTTGAAATCAGCGCCGAATTACCGGGTGTGCAAGTGTTATTGGTAGATGGAGAAATGTTCAGTTGGTATGGCAGCAGACTCTTGCATGCACCAGCATATTTTCATGTATTGCGCGAGCAGCTTGGACTTCGTATAACCTGACAATGATCAGTTTTCCGCAAGGGAATTTCTGTATCTTAGCCAGCATTAAATAGTTTATACATTTTAAAAACCAACACATGGGCAAATACAGAGCCGGCGTATTATACGGCGAAGAACTGAAAGCACTTTTGGATGATGCTAAAGCCAACGAATTTGCATTACCTGCTGTAAACACGATTGGTACTAATACCATTAACGCAACCTTGGAAACAGCTGCGAAAGTAAACTCTCCTGTGATCATTCAATTCTCTAACGGCGGTGCACAATTCATCGCTGGTAAGGGTATGCCAAATGATCAATTACAAGGTAATATCCGCGGTGCCATTTCAGGTGCATTGCATATTCACAACGTAGCCAAATATTATGGTGTGCCCGTTGTATTGCATACAGACCATGCAGCAAAAAAATGGTTACCCTGGATCAGTGGTTTGATTGATGCAGGTGAAGAGTATAAGAAAGAAAAAGGTCAGCCTTTGTTCAGTAGCCATATGTTGGATCTGAGCGAAGAACCAATTGAAGAGAATATTCATACATCAGTAGAATTCTACAAGCGCATGGCGCCATTGGGTATGGCGATCGAAATTGAATTGGGTGTAACCGGTGGTGAAGAAGATGGTGTTGACAATAGCGATGTTGAAAACGACAAACTCTATACACAACCTCAGCACGTAGCTTATGCTTACACAGAGCTGAGCAAAGTAGGTTCACTCTTTACTGTTGCTGCTGCTTTTGGTAATGTACACGGTGTGTACAGTCCGGGTAACGTGCAATTGCGCCCTGAGATTCTGAAGAATAGCCAGAACTATATCGAGAAAGAACTGGGTACTGGTAAAAAGCCTGTGTACTTCGTATTCCATGGTGGTTCAGGTTCTCCTCAGCACCAGATTCGCGAAGCCATCAGCTATGGTGCGATCAAGATGAATATCGATACAGATCTGCAGTGGGCTTTCTGGGAAGGTATTCTGAACAATTACAAGAAGAATGAAGGCTATCTGCAAGGTCAGCTGGGTAACCCTGAAGGTGCAGACAAACCCAATAAAAAGCATTATGACCCACGTGTTTGGTTGCGTAAAGGCGAAGAAAGCTTCATTAAGCGCTTGGAAGTTGCTTTCGAAGACCTGAACTGCGTGAATAGAAACGCATAATGCTGCTATCGCCCCTACGGGCATAGCTTAAGACATCATGGATAACCCTGTCAGAATCAATTTCTTGGCAGGGTTTTCTTTTTATCCCGATTTCCACATTAGGCCTTGTTGGACGGTATTCAAAAACGGTTTTTCCCTACCTTCGTTGGCCCTAATTAACCGTAGATGAAAAAAGACAAAGACTTTATCAAGGAAGACTTTGATCATAGCCTCTCTGGTGAGGAACCGAACAGTGCACACGAAGAGGCCAAGGCAAAATGGTTTCAGCGTCTGAGAAAGGGTATTACTACTTCTACATCTGATAAAAAAGAAACACCGGAAGGCTTGTGGAGCAAGTGTCCGGAATGTAGCTATATCTGTACCGCCAACGAGTTGAAAGTAAACCGCTTTGTTTGTCCGAAGTGTAATTACCACCACCGCATTGGCAGTCACGAGTACTACGAAATCTTATTCGACAATAACCAGTACGAAGAGCTGTTTGGCAATATTCGCAGTACAGACCATTTGGGTTTTACTGATCTAAAACCTTATGGCAAAAGATTGAATGAAATCCACGCCAAAAAACCTGAACTGCACGATTCCATGAAAGTGGCGGTAGGAAAGGTGAATGGCGAGTTGATTGTGGTAGCTTGTATGGATTTTGAATTCATTGGTGGCTCTTTAGGCAGTGTGATGGGTGAAAAATATTCACGTGC
>DALYHN010000037.1:4776-14074 GCA_031970875.1 Chitinophagaceae bacterium | reverse complement strand
TGTTGTTGCAGTTTGATGGCCAGTTCTTTCAGCTTGGCGTCTCTTTGCTCTTGTAATGCTTGCACCTGTATGGCAGCAGTTTGTGCTTTGCTGCGGTAGCCTTCAATCGCAATCTTCTTCGCGTCTATTTGTTGCTTGGTTCTTTCCAACAATCTAGGATCGAAATAGTCAACTTTTACTTCACCCAGTTGCAGAATGGTATCACCCTTCTTTACAAAATCACCTTCCTTATAATACCAATTCACAATTCTACCGGCAATGATGCTATTCAGTTCCTGTGGTCTTTGTTCCTGTAATAGTGTGGTTACAGAGCCACGTGCACGGATATTCTGTGTCCATGGCAGAAAGAGTACCACAAATAATACGATCAAGCTACCCCACAACCACTTTCTAACCTGACTGGTTTTGCGGATGTCGTAGATTTTTTTGAATGAACCCAATTTGGGATCATCCACATGTGCTTCAATTTCTACATCTATATATCTACTCATGTGATTAGCGGTTTTTTTCCTGCCATTGTTGCCAGCTTCCCTGGAAAGTAATGGCGCCATTTTCTACATACAATACAAGGTCGCAGGCTTTTGCAATGGCTGCATTCTCTGTAGTGATCAATACGGTGGCTTCTCTATCGGCATTCAGGTATTCCATGATATGCTGCTGATAAGGTGTTTCCATATGTTGGAAAGGTTCTTCCAGCAACAGTAATCTGCGCTTGCCCAGCAATGCACGCATCAATAAAATATCTTGTCTGATCTTACTTGGTAAACGTTTACCGGTAGGATCAAGCTCAGTATCAAATCCTTTAGGTTGCGATTGTATAAAGTTGACCAAGCCGCATCTCTCTGCGAGTTCAGTAATGTCTTTCAGTTGTATGGATTTATTGCCCATGGTGATGTTCTCGAACAAGGTGCCATGGAAAATATCTTGCTGACTTAGTAGTATACCTGTATTCGCTCTGAGTGATGTTAGATTGTAGTTAGCGATGGGCACATCATCTACCAGCACTGAGCCATCAAAATTGGTGAATGCACCGGTAAGCAGACGCAGAATGGTTGATTTACCTGCACCACTCTCACCCATGATACATACTTTTTGTCCTGGCTTAACATGTAAATCCATTCCACGTAATGCCTGAATACCATCTTGATACTGAAAACTTACATTATGAAAATCGATTGATACACCTTTGCCACTATCTGCCAGTATTGCTGTGCCTTCTACTTCCACTTCGCTTTCAGTGATCTTATTCAGCTTTTGAACCGATGTTAGCACATCATACACTTTATCCAAATTCATGATCAGCTTTTCTACTGAACCAATCACTGTTAGAATCACAATCTCTGCAGCAATGAACTGACCAATATTGATTTGCTGATCCACCAATAACAATGCACCCACAATCAACATCGCAGCAGTGATGAGAATTTTGAAACTCACCAAGCTCCAATACTGTGTTAAGAGAATGCGGAAATGTTCTGTTCTGGAATGCAGGTAACCACTCAAAATTTTATCAGCTCGCTGCATATGTAAATCTGTACCACGAGAGTATTTAAAAGATTTGATCACGCGCGCCAATTCTTCTAACCATGCAGCCAATCCATATTTATAATCGCTGGCTTTCAAGCTGGTTTCAAAACCTTTGGCAGATGTGTATTTGATGATCAGGAAAACAATAAAGATCAATACTGCACCAAAGCCAATAAATACAGGGTGGTAAAATGCCAGCAAGACCAAGCCAAAAGTGATTTGAATAACAGCCAATGGAATTTCCAGCAGCAATTTTTCAATACCCTTTTGCAGGGTAACCGCATCGAAATAACGGTTGACCAATTCAGGCAGATAGTAATTGTCTAACTTTTCAATATTGAGTCTGGGTAACCTATCTGCGAACTCAAATGAATAGCGTACAAATATTTTCTGCTGTACTTTTTCTGTAATCTGCATCTGCCTTACCTGCAATAAGCCGTTCAGAAAAACTGCCAGTACCACCAGAAAAATCAGGATGATGATAGAGGTTGAAACGGATCCGGCCATCACAAAACTGATGATGGTCTGAATACCCAGTGGCATAGCCAGCTGAACCAGACCTGATAAGATGGCGAATATGTAGATGGCAGAAATGTCTTTTTTGTCCAGTCTAAGTATCTGGAACAATCGCTTTAGCGCTCCCGAAGGAGATACTGGGGTGCTTGCCATAAGTTGTTAAAAATCAGGTCGATATATAAATTAATAACGAAAAGTGCTATTCTCTTTACAATGATAGTGCCAGTTTGTTCTATGTTGCACCTCGAAACACTTAAAAATCATTAACATTTATGACCGGAAATATCATCATCAGTAATCTGACGAATCCGGTATTGCTGTTCTTCCTGCTGGGTATTCTGGCTGCACTCGTGAAGAGCGATTTAGAAATACCTGCTTCCAGCTCCCGCTTCATCTCCTTGTATTTGCTCTTTTCTATCGGCTTCAGAGGCGGGCAGGAATTGTCTCACAGCGGCATGGATGCAACAGTGGGATTAACGCTTTTACTGGCCATGTTATTGGCTGTTATTGTGCCTTTTTATGTGTTTTTCCTGATGCGAACGCGGATGGCTGTTTCCGACGCAGGCGCAGTGGCGTCTGCATATGGCTCGGTTAGTGCGGTTACTTTTGTGTCAGCAGCCAGCTTTCTGGAAGCCAGTCAAGTGCATTATGGTGGTCATATGGTGGCAGCGATGGCCTTAATGGAAGCTCCGGCGATTGTGGTAGGCGTTGGTTTGATGCGCAAGTTTGATAAAGAGTCTGCCGGTCAACACCGTTTTAGAACCATTGTACATGACGCTTTAACCAACGGTTCAGTACTCATGATTGTGGGTAGTTTGTTCATTGGCTTGATTGCGGATTCTAAGCAGGCAGAGGGCATTAAACCCTTCACTTCAGACATTTTCAAGGGATTTTTAGCTGTTTTTCTGCTGGAAATGGGTATGGTAGCTGCCAAAAGGTTCAAAGCTTTTCGCCATTATGGTTGGTTTGCTATCGTTGCTGCGCTGGCGATTCCCCCGATTAATGGCTTATTGGCTATCGGTCTTACAACTTTTGGGAATATTTCAGCTGGCGACAGACTCATGATGGCCATCCTGGCTTCCAGCGCTTCTTATATCGCCGTACCCGCTGCCATGCGTTTGGCAGCCCCTAAGGCTGATCCGGGTTTGTACATTCCAATGGCATTGGGTGTAACCTTCCCCTTCAATATTACCGTGGGCATCCCCTTTTATTGGTGGTTGATACAGGGTTGATCAGAGATCATCAAACTCGTAGAGCGGATCAATATGCGTACCTGCAGGTATCTCGCATACTGGTTTGATGATGCCATCTTTTAAGTCGTACACCCAACCATGCAGGTGAGGGATATGCTCATGCTTCCATGCTTTTTGTACGATTGATGTTTTGGCCAGATTCATCACCTGTTCCTGTATATTGAATTCAACAAGTTTATTCACACGTGCTTCTTCGTCTTCAAGCAGATCAATCTCATCTCGGTGTATGCGATATACATCCTTGATATTGCGTAACCATTTATTAATGATACCCAGATTGTGGTGCGTCATCGAAGCTTTCACACCACCACAACCATAGTGTCCGCAAACAATGATGTGGTGCACTTTCAAGACTTCCACAGCATATTGTAATACGCTGAGTAGATTCAAGTCGGTATGCACAACTAAGTTGGCAATATTTCTGTGCACGAAAATTTCTCCGGGCTGAGTACCGGTAATTTCATTGGCAGGAACGCGACTATCACTGCAACCAATCCAAAGAAATTCTGGTGTTTGTATGTGTTCTAGTCTAGAAAAAAACTCAGGATCATCCTGTAATTTCTCTTTCGACCAGGCTCTGTTCTCTAAGAGTAAACGTTGATAAGCTTTCATGATGCTTGGGTATTTGAAAGGAACAAAAGATGGGTTGGTTTATGCTGACTCTTCTTAATGCTGAAGCGAATGTTTTTTAAATGGGCGTGCTGAATAAAACTGTTAATTTCTTCAATCACGTCCTTATCAATAAAATCAGCTCTTGTTGCATCTACAATTACAAATGCATTTTCCGGAATTTCATCCAGTAGTTTTTTGATAACAGGCTTGTTCAGAAAGGAGACATCTTTTCGCAATCTAAGCAGGTAATTATTCTGGTCATTCACCATCAGGATACTGCTGCGGAAATTGCTTCGTACCAGAAAGAACAAACCGGCGATGATACCGATGCAGATACCAACTAATAAATCGGTAAATAGTATTGCCAGAATCGTGATCAGGAAAGGACCAAACTGATCCCAGCCTTTTGAATAGAATTCTTTGAATATAGAAATCTTTGCCAGTTTATATCCGGTAAAAATCAATACAGCAGCGAGTGCACTGAGCGGTATCAGGTTTAATATTTTTGGTATGAAGGCCACACACAACAACATGAGTATGCCGTGTAGTATGGTACTCATTTTTGTTTTTCCTCCTGCAGCAACATTGGCTGAGCTGCGCACCACAACAGAAGTCATGGGTAGTCCACCTAGTAAGCCTGAAACCATATTGCCAATGCCTTGTGCTTTTAATTCCAGGTTAGACGGACTGATTCTTTTTAGTGGGTCAAGTTTATCAACCGCTTCAATACCAAGTAAAGTTTCCAGACTGGCTACCAGTGCAATAGTAAGTGCTGCCGACCAAACAGCAGGATTGATGATTTGACTGAAATCAGGGAAAGTAAAAAACGATAAAAAATGTTGCGTATCTGTAGCAATGGGTAAATTAACCATGTGCTCTTGTTGCAATGCGAGTTCAGGATAGTTTGTCTGGATCCAAGTGTGCAAAGCAATGGCCATGAGTACGACTACCAGTGGGCCCGGTATGAGTTGTAGCCATTTGGTTTTTTTGAAAAATGCTGTTTCCCATAATGCAAGCAAGACCAAGCTCAATAAGCCAATGAGTATAGCAGATGGAGAAAACTGTTCGAAAGAAGCCAGTATTTCGGTGAGGGTATTTTGATTATCGGCTTGATTAAATGACATGTCACCCTCAAAGTCTGCATCATAACCAACCAGGTGTGGCAGCTGCTTAAGAATTAGGATCAGACCAATTGCTGCAAGCATGCCTTTGATAACAGCATTGGGTACATAATCACCAATCACACCTGCTTTCAAGTAACCAAACACTATTTGAAACAAACCGGCCAATACTACTGCCAATAAGAACGCATCAAATACCTGGAGTTTTGTGATGGCAGCAGCAACAATGACGGTAAGACCAGCTGCAGGTCCGCTTACACTCAGATGCGATCCACTCAGTATACCAATAACGATACCACCAATAATACCTGCGATGATTCCCGAGAACAAGGGTGCGCCGCTGCCCAAAGCAATGCCCAAGCAAAGTGGGATGGCTACCAAGAGTACGACTATAGATGCAGGCAAATCAGCACCAATGTGCTGCAAATAACTTTTTTTCATGGTAATCTGATTCTTGAAACATTGTGTTTGCTGAAGTATCAACTTGCACAATTCGGAGGAGGAACCAGAATTTCTGAAGCATGGTTGTTGGGTAAGGACTCTGTGAAGGAAACACTTGTCCAGATAGATTGTCTTGTGTTCACTGTTTTGGCACTCAAGAAAATCCCTAAGTGATCAGAATATAAAAGGCTTGATTTAGCTGTACCATATTCATGTACTTCTGAACAGGGTATTTCTTCTGTCCATTGATTGCTGACAAGCGCTTTACCAATTTGTTCAAAGGGTAAGAGCTGAATCAGCAGTACATGTAGCAGCAATATAGCAATCAAAGGTTTCTTCAAGCCGGGTGTTTAGGGTAGGTTAAAACTAATTTTTTTTGATTGAGCGCAAAAAAAAAGTGTGGCCAATGACCCCACTTTCTATAAAAAATCCGATTCAGGTTAAATATTCAGACCGCCGCAGGCACTCAACACCTGACCGGTGATATAGGCACTCATGTCGCTGGCTAAGAAAAGAGTGGTATCGGCAATTTCCTCCGCCTTACCAAATCTGCCCAAGGGAATCTTTTTCAGGAATTCTTCAGCTGCCGCACCTTCTTTGAGGTAATGCGTCATATCTGTTTCAATAAAGCCAGGTGCAATGGCATTGCAACGAATGTTTCTGCTGCCCAGTTCATGTGCCACAGACTTGGTAAAGCCGATGATACCTGCTTTGGAAGCAGCATAGCTGCTTTGTCCTCCATTACCGCGAATACCAATAATGGAACTCATATTGATGATAGAGCCTTTTTTAGCCTTCATCATGGGACGAATAACCTGTTTGGTCATATTGAATACGCTGCTCAGGTTTACATCAATCACTTCATCCCATTGTTCTTTGCTCATGCGCAATAACAAATTGTCTTTGCTGATGCCGGCGTTATTCACACACACATCTACAGTGCCAAATTCCTTAACAACATCATTGACAAAAGTTTCGCACTGCGCAAAATCTGCTGCATTGCTTTTGTATGCTTTGGCATTTACACCAAGGGCTTTTATTTGGGCTTCTAGTGCAGCAGCTTTTTCAGCACTGCTATCACTCACATAGGTAAATGCAATATGGCTGCCATGTTCAGCAAGCTTGAGGGCGATGGCTGCACCAATACCTCTGGCTGCACCAGTTACAATGGATAGCTTTCCTTCTAGTAATTTCATATTTGCGGGTTAAAGTGTTCGTTGAATGCCACAAATGTAGGATTTCTCATTTGCAGCGGCGGTTATGCTAGAGCATTCGCTTGATTTCATCAATATAGGTTCTGTCGTTGCTCAATCTGGGTACTTTATGTTGCCCACCTAATTTACCCTTACTGCGTAACCAATCATTGAAGCTGCCTTTAGGAATCGCATGTACTAAGGGCAAGCCTAGTGCAATGTCTTTATGTCGCTTAGCTTCATAATCACTATTCACGGCTTTGAGGCCATCATCCAAGGCTTTTGTAAAAGCGTTGATATCTTCTGGCAACTGCTCAAACTCAATTAGCCATTCATGCGCACCGTTGCCATGATCACTAAAGTAAACTGGTGCCGCTGTGTAGTCATTCACAATCGCACCTGTTGCGGCACATGCAGCAACTATGGCATTATCTGCATTGTCCGCAATCACTTCCTCTCCAAATGCATTGATATAATGCTTGATTCTACCGCTAACTTTTATCCGATACGGCTTTAAAGAGGTGAACTGAACGGTATCGCCAACCAAATAGCGCCAAAGACCGCCGTTGGTTGAAATCACCAAAGCGTATTGCTTACCGAGTTCTACTTTGTTCAAGCCAATGGTTTCAGGCTTTTCTTTACCATATTCTTCCAATGGCATAAACTCATAAAAGATGCCATGATTCAGGAAGAGCAGCATACCATCATCTTCAGGACTAGCTTGCGCTGCAAAGAAACCTTCGCTTGCATTATAGATTTCGAGGTAATGAATATCTGCACCAATCAACTTGGCAAACTGTTCTCTATAAGGCGTAAAAGAAACGCCACCATGAATGTATAATTCCAAACCTGGCCAAACTTCTTTCAGTGAGGACTTGCCAGTAATTTCTAAAATACGTCTGATTAGTACCAAGGTCCAAGTAGGGACGCCTGCAATAGAGGTAACATTCTCATGAATGGTCGATTGAGCCAATTGCTCAATTTTGGTTTCCCATTCGTCCATCAGCGCTATGGACAATTCTGGTGTACGCAGCCATTGTCCCCAGAAAGGTGTGTTTTGTAACAGTACAGCACTTAAATCGCCGTAATGCTGTGTATCGTTGAGTTTGTTGATTTGATGGCTACCACCAATCACCAATCCTTTACCAGTCAATAAATCACTTTCTGGGTTGAAGTGATAGTACATGGTGAGCACATCTTTAGACGCGCTGTAATGACAGTCCTGCAAGCTTTCTTCTGTAACAGGAATGAATTTGCTTTTATCGCTGGTGGTACCGCTACTCTTGGCAAACCATTCAACGGGTGTATTCCACAACAAATTTTCTTCGCCCTGCATCAATCGCTCGATGTATGGCTTCAGCTCATTGTATTCATGAATGGGAACAGCCTGTTTGAAATCGCGCACTTTAAAAAGCTTGTTCATACCGTACTTTCTACCTATCTCGGTGTATTGTCCGTGTGTAACAAGGTCTTGAAGCACATCTCGCTGTGCATGTACTGGGTCATTTACCCAATGCTCAATATTGGCATAGCGTAAACGGGCCAGTCGGGATATGGCGGGGCTGAGCAGCTTCATGCGGTGTCGGCAAAATAAACAATGCCTGGCAAAAAGAGAAGGGGATTACAGTTTAGTTATTGATTTTCTGCATTTTGTCTGGCTGCATTGTCTCTTTCCATATCAATGATCCAGTCTTTTCTGCGCAATTCAAAATTGGTACCCAGATAGAGTCTGCGCACTTGTTCATTATCAGCAAGTTCTTCTGCGGTGCCGTGCTGGAAGATTTTTCCTTCAATCAGTAGATAAGCTCTGTCGCAGATGGATAGTGTTTCATTCACATTGTGATCAGTAATCAGAATACCGATATTCTTATACTTGAGTTTAGCAACCACTGTTTGAATATCTTCTACAGCAATAGGGTCAACACCGGCGAATGGTTCATCCAATAAAATGAATTTTGGGTCAACTGCTAAGGCACGCGCAATCTCTGTTCTTCTGCGCTCGCCGCCACTCAGGCTATCACCATTGTTTTTGCGTACATGATGCAGGTTAAACTCATCCAGTAAAGTCTCTAACTTATGTTGTCTTTCGCCCTTGGTGAGTTTGGTCATTTCTAACACCGCCATAATATTGTCTTCCACACTCAGCTTACGAAACACGCTGGCTTCTTGTGGTAAGTAACCAATGCCCATTTGTGCACGCTTGTACATGGGCAGTTTGGTGATGTCCTGATCATTCAGGTACACGTGGCCTTCGTCGGGCTTAATCAAACCAACCACCATATAGAAAGTAGTGGTCTTACCGGCACCATTGGGCCCCAATAAACCCACAATCTCACCTTGGTGTACATTAACGGAAACCTGTTTTACGACAGTTCTGCCACCGTAGGTTTTGATGAGGTCTTTGGTATGAATAGTCAGGTTCAAGCGAATGATTTGCGCAAAAATAGGGTGAATTGAACAGGATAATCCCTGTACAAGAATCATTAACAGCGATTTTGTACTGTATATTGCAGCAATTTAGCAACATGAAAGTAACCGAGCACATTCAACAAGCCAAAGACACCCTGATCTCATTCGAGGTATTGCCACCACTCAAGGGCAAGACTATCCAAAGTTTATATGATCATCTGGATCC
>DALYHN010000037.1:0-4676 GCA_031970875.1 Chitinophagaceae bacterium | reverse complement strand
TATTGCCACCACTCAAGGGCAAGACTATCCAAAGTTTATATGATCATCTGGATCCTTTGATGGAGTTTAAACCATCTTGGATCAATGTTACCTATCATAGAAGTGAAACGGCTTTTAAAAAGAAAACCGATGGCACTTTCGAAAAAGTAGAAGTGCGCAAGCGCCCCGGTACCGTTGGTATTTGTGCGGCTATCATGAACCACTATCAAGTGGATACGGTGCCACACTTTATTTGCGGTGGTTTTAATAAGCGTGAAAGTGAAGATGCGTTGATTGACCTAAACTTCTTAGGTATTGATAACGTATTGGTATTACGTGGCGATGCTGCCAAGAACGAAGCTTCTTTTGAGCCAGAAGCGGATGGTCACCGATATGCGATTGACCTACAGCGTCAGGTGGTGAACTTGAATCATGGTATTTATTTGGATGATGATATCCGCAACGGTGGTAAAACTGATTTCTGTATTGGTACTGCCGGTTACCCCGAAAAACATTTTGAAGCGCCCAACTTGGAAATTGATCTGCAAAGACTCAAGGATAAAGTAGATGCTGGTGCAGATTATATTATGACGCAGATGTTCTTCGATAATCAGAAATTCTTTGATTACGTGAAAGCTTGTCGCGATATGGGAATCAATGTGCCGATTATTCCGGGATTGAAGCCTATCACCAATAAGAAGCAGTTAAGCGTATTGCCGCGTATTTTTCATGTAGATATTCCTTCGGATCTCAGCAATGCCATCATGAAATGTAAATCAGATGAGGAATGCGAGAAAGTAGGTACAGAATGGTTGATTCAGCAAAGCCGTGAATTGAAAAAATTTGGCGTGCCTGTATTGCACTACTATACTTTGGGTAAACCTAAAGTGATTTGGAACGTGGTAAAAGAAATCATCTAAATAAAAAGGGGCTTTTGCCCCTTTATTTTTTCTTCAACCTTTCGGTGATCAATTCATCAAACTGTTCTATGGTAAGCTGTTTGGCAATGATGCGTTTGTCTTTGTCCAATAAATAAAAAGTTGGCGTCACTTTCACATCATACAACTGTCGGAAATTGGGTAAACCGGCTTTCTCTTCTAATTGTCTTGCTGCTTTTGTTTGATACACGTGCGTCCAACCTTCCAGCTTGTTTTCCTGAATGAATTTTTTCCAGTCATCGATAATTTTCTCATCCACGTTCACAGCGTATTGTGCTACGCCTAGGCTCTTCCACCTGGCGCGAAAAATAGAATCCACTCTGGGAATGGTTTCCTTGCAATGACCACAATGGGGATCCCAGAAGCTCACAAAAGTGAAGGGCGCTTTGATATCATACAAAGCATGTGGTTTACCGGTTGAATCAGTTAAGTCAAGCACAGGTGCAGGCTGTCCAAGTTGGTTTGCAATCATGCTATAACCACGCTCAAAGATGGTTTTGCGTGATGCAGCATTTAAATAAGTAGTATCTCCTTTCAGGTAGTGCTGTTCAAATAAATACACGAAGACTTTGTCCTGACCCATATATTCTGGGTTCATGTATTTATTGGTGAACTTGGTTAAGAGATAGGGATATAATTCCTTGGTGCCGCGTGCAGATAAGAGTAGGTATTGCACTTCCTGAATCACAGAATCCGGATCAGGTGATACATAATATTTGAGGTAATCATCCAGCTTGGGTTCAAAGAATGGTGTGCGCAGTAAGCGGTCATCGTTGAAGACCACATCATCCCAGAAATGTTCTTTTACAAAGCGATAAGGATAAATAGAATCTGGTTTACCATTGACAATAGGAATAGGCGGTGCAGTGGGCGTTTGCATCACTTTAAACAACATGCTCAGCATCGATTTTGGCTGTTGCTGCATGATGTTCTTACGATAGACTTGTAATTCATTGCTTACAGCAGTTATCAGCGACTGTAGCTTTGAAGAATCTGTAGCAGTGCGTGATTGTTGCAGCTGTTGTTCCAACGCTTGTAACTGCATACCCTTGTTGGTAGAGAACTGAGAGTATTTTCGAAATAGATCATTATCAGGCGAGCCGATGATGATGGCTTTATCCTTCTGTGCCGTATCTGCCACAATGCTGAACTGTTGGGTTCTGTCCATCAACAATTCAAATTGTATCACATATTCGGGAGATACCACAAAATAGATACCGCCTGTGAGTTTGGTCTTGCCCTTAAATACGCCCTGACTATTCGCATTCAGCATACAAGAATCAGCCAGTACACGGGTTTTGCCGTAATAGCTGCCCAAATACACTTTACAGTTCTTCAATGGCTTTAGGGTAATCTGGATATTTCTGCCCGCAGGCGTTTGGGCCATAGCTGTGCCCGCCCAGATAAGCAATAGACTCAGTACCAATCTTTTCATACGCATCATTCTGGCGTTAAAATTACAGGATTGGCTTCTTGCTTTTTGTTAATACCCGGCAGATTCGGGGCGGCAAGCCTTACTTTTGCGCCGTGAGAAAACAGAAACCGCCCGTTATTCTGGAGAAAGTGCTGGTAGAAGATTATGCCGCAGAAGGTAAATCTTTGGCCAGGGTTGATGGAAAAGTGATTTTTCTTGAACATACTGTTCCGGGAGATATCGTTGATGTGCAATTAGGGAAGAACAAAAAAGATTGGGCAGAGGGCCGACCCATTCGCTTTCATCAATATTCGCCCGATAGGGTAAACCCTTTCTGTACACATTTTGGCGTATGTGGTGGCTGCCAGTGGCAACACTTGCCTTATACCAAGCAGTTGGCGTATAAGCAACAACAGGTCTTGGATAATCTCACCCGCATTGGTAAAGTAGCTTTACCGGAGATGCCGCCGATTATTGGGGCTGATGTAACGCAAGGCTATCGCAATAAAATTGAATACACTTTTGCTACTCAACGCTATATTCCTACTGAAGAGTTTCGCAAAATGAAAGAGGCGGGTACTTTTCCTGAGAGTGATAAAGTAGCCGGCTTTCATGCACGGGGTTTCTTTGATAAAGTGGTGGAAATCGACACTTGCCATTTGCAGGAAGAACCTACCAACGCCATTCGTAAAGCCATTGTCGCTTTTGCGGAACAGCACCATGCACCGTTTTATGATATTCGACAACACCAAGGCTGGTTGCGCAATATCATCATTCGCATTGCTACTACCGGTGAGTTGATGGTGAACTTGGTGCTCGGTTACGAACAGCGTTCATTGCGTGAGCAATTGCTCGATCATTTGCTGCAGTTGTTTCCACAGATTACCACATTACTATATACAATCAACAGCAAGCACAACGATAGTATCCATGATTTAAAACCTGAAGTCTATCATGGCCCGGGTTATATCATTGAACAGCTGGAAGATTTTCGTTTCAAGATTAGTCCTAAGTCATTCTTCCAAACCAATACCCGTCAGGCTGAAAAACTCTATCAGATTACCAGAGCGTTCGCGGCCCTAACGGGAAAAGAAGTCTTGTACGATTTGTATTGCGGTACAGGTAGTATTGGTATTTTCTGCAGCAAGGGCGCTGCCAAGATTGTTGGGGTGGAATTGATTGCTGACGCGATAGAAGATGCCAAACTCAATGCAGCATTCAACGGCATTCAGCACTCTTATTTTACGGCTGGTGATGTGATCAATATTTGTGATGATGCGTTTTTTGAGACACACGGTAAACCGGATGTATTGATTACCGATCCGCCAAGAGCCGGTATGCATGAAAAACTCGTGAACAAATTGCTGGAGATCAGCGCACCAACCGTGGTGTATGTAAGCTGTAATCCGGCCACGCAAGCTAGAGACCTGGCTTTGTTGGATGAAAAATACGCAGTGACTAAAATGCAGCCGGTGGATATGTTTCCGCATACCCACCACATTGAAAATGTTGTACAATTGAAATTGCGCTAATTACCATGACTGAATTCAGACCCACGCGATTTGAAATATTGCCACTCATCGTCAAGAACCTGCTCATCATTAACGGGCTGATGTTTTTGGCACAGATGACTTTCAGCGGTCCCACCGCTAGTTTCTCTTTCGAAGACAATCTAGCCCTGCATGCTTGGCAGAGTGAGCTGTTCCGTCCTTGGCAGTTAATCACACACATGTTTTTGCACGGCGATTTCGGTCACATCTTCGGGAATATGTTTGCGCTCTGGATGTTTGGCTCTATTCTGGAAAATCTATGGGGACCAAAACGCTTTCTTACTTTTTACCTGGTTTGCGGTTTAGGTGCAGCATTTATTCATTTGTTGTTCCTGAATTATGAATTTGCTGAGTTAGCTCGAGACTATCAATATGTATTCAATAAGCAGGATGCTGGCAATCAAGCTTTGGTGAATGCCATGATTGACTTCATCAATAAATACCATGTGGGCTTCCCTGCACAGTCGCTGGAGTTTATTAGAGAAAATCCGCAGGACAATCAATCGGTCGACCTGCTTTTCCAAAGCATTACCAAAGCATATAAATCTGCCGTCAACAATGCAACCATTGGCGCAAGTGGTGCCGTGTTTGGCGTATTAGCAGCATTTATCTACCTCTTTCCCAACACCTATATTTATTTATACTTCTTAGTGCCCATCAAGGCCAAATGGTTGGGATTATTGTATTTCGGGTATGAAGTGCTGTTTGCCTTACGTAATTCAGCAGGTGACAATGTAGCTCGTTGGGCGCATAT
This sequence comes from Chitinophagaceae bacterium, assembly GCA_031970875.1. Taxonomy (GTDB): domain Bacteria; phylum Bacteroidota; class Bacteroidia; order Chitinophagales; family Chitinophagaceae; genus JAFLBI01. The sequence continues at coordinate 41 of DALYHN010000037.1, read as the reverse complement.
TGGTGGAGCAATCGTAGGCTTCCTCATCGTACTCACTTGGA
>DALYHN010000036.1:0-14091 GCA_031970875.1 Chitinophagaceae bacterium | reverse complement strand
AATCTAACTTCTGAACCTCAGGATTTGTCTAAGCGACAAGAAGTGAGCTTGGATGATATTCAGATTGGCGTTCCCAAGATGGAAGACCGTAATCCTGAAGACATGTATGAAGAAGGTGTGGTTACTTTTTTCAATGATCAAAAAGGATATGGGTTTATCCGCCATTCAAAAACCAAGCAGAGCATATTTGTACACAGTAAGCAATTATCAGCTCCTGTTCAGATCAATGATAAAGTTCGCTTTACCATTGTAAAAGGAATGAAGGGGCCAGAAGCTGCTGAAGTAAGCTTGATAAAATAATTCGCGCAAACAGCAGGTCGCTTAAAGCTGTCAATGTATTCAGAAGTATCAGCCAATCGCATCCAGGAAATTAAACAGATGCATGCCGGCTGGTACTTCTAATTTTTTACGTAACCTGTATCGGCTGATTTCAACACCTCTTGGAGTGATATTCATTAACTGCGCAATTTCTTTTGTTGTCAGATTCATTTTTAAATAAGCACAAAGCTTTTGCTCATTCGGTGTGAGCTTAGGATGCTTTGTTTTTAATTTCGATAGAAAATCGTGGTGCACCACATCGAAGTGTTGTGAGAACTGTTGCCATTGTTCTTCTATCTTATTTTCTTCATTCAGGGTTTTTAGAATCTTCTTTAAGTCAGTTGTGTCACTCATGGATGGGGCATCCTGCTTCAGTTTACTCATCTGTTCCTTAATCTTTTGTAGCACATCACTTTTTTGTACCAGATGTAATGCGGCGGATGCAAGCTCAGTATTCTTTACTTGTAATTCCGCTTCCAGTTTGGCATTACGCAGTGCAATCAATTCTTTTTCTGCTTTATCCATTTCAAGCTGATGCAGGTATTGCAATTGTCTTTGTTCTTCCTGGTATTTTGCTTGCTGGTCTTTGAATTTTTGATAGAAATATCGATAGAGTCGATAGATCAATAAACCAATAATACACGTGTACAGTAGAAAAGCCCAAATGGTTAGGTACCAGGGTGGTAATACTTTAAATCGGTATGATTGCACAGGTGACTCGTTACCCAAATTGTTTCTTGCTTTCACCCGGAAGGTGTAATTGCCCGGCGGAAGGTTGGTGTATTCTTTGGCTGTTTTTTGATCAAATGGCGACCATGCTTTGTCGAAACCTTCTAGCAAGTAACTATATTCAACATTGGCTAGCTGTCCGTATACCGGTGAAGCAAACTCAAATCGCAAGGCATTAAACTGGGGCTGTAAAATTTGTTTTTCAGACTGTTCATTGCTGCCCGCTGCTACAGTTTGGTGGTAACCTCCGTATAAAATGGTGTCTCCTTTGTTAATGCCTACCATTGTATGGATTCGAACTTGCAGTGGTTGCTGCAATGATTTGTAACGTGCATAGTCAATGTGGTAAAATCCCTTCTCTCCGCCAATCAAGACATTATTCGGGTCAATAGGGTTGATATGCTCAAAGCCAGCCACAAATTTGTTGGTTAGCTCAGGTAAATTGATGATCTGTGGCTTTGCAGAAGTGAAATCAAGCACGCCAATTTTTTTCTCATACACAAACCAGACATTTCCCTGGGTATCTTCTCTCAGATAACGAATAGGTACTTTGGGAAGCAGCTGATTGTACAGTGTGGCTGGCACAAAGCGATTGTTTTTTGCTTGATAAGCCATTACTCCTTTTTCAGTACAAAGCAGTAATTGATTTTTGATGAAAAACAGGTAGTTATTGTTGATGGAGTTTACGCCTTCTTTTGCACCATATTGTTGATAGGTGCTACTGCCATCGGAGTTTTGCCAAACTGCATACACACCTTTGTACGGGTGGGAGAACCAAACTTTGCCGTAAGCAGGTACTACGAATCTCGCTGATTCAATCACTGCTTCACTACTGTCTTTCGACAAGTTTTGTGGATTGTTCTTAAAGAAGGCAATGCCTTTGTATGATCCGGCTGCTATCGTATTAGGGCGGATGGATATTGGTTGGAATGACCAATATCCGGTTGTTTGATCTATCGGTTCTATTCGGTTGTTTTGAACCAAAAATGCGCCATCATTGTGCCCCATCAATAATTTGCCATTCACGAGAGAGAGGTTCCAAGCATCGCCCGCCGAATTGGCAATAGGGAAAACATTTGCCTGATTAGCGCTAAGCGAACCAGGATTGGTGACGGGTACCCGAAATAACCCATTGGAAGTGGCCAGGTACAATTGACCTTGGTAGAGTTGAGAACTATAACCTGCAGCTTCTTTGAGTGAGCCTGTGCCCAACTGGGTAATGGCATTGTTGTAAGGTACAAAGTCAATACCGCTGTGCGATCCTAACCAGAGATTTTGTCGGCTATCGAGGAAAACAGCCAATATACTATTGTCTTGTAGCCCTTCTTTGCGGCTAAAATGTTGAATCAGTTTACCAGATCTGTCAATAATATAACAGCCGTTCAAGCTGGTTCCCAGGGCAATCTGTTGTTCATTTACGCGGCTGAGGCTGGAAATATTTTGTTGTGCGATGGTGTTGATGGCTGGGTTTTGCCATTGGCTGAGTTTGTTTTGTCCGTATCGGTAGATGCCATGTTTAAAAGTGGTGAGTATGGCACTGTCTTTGCCCAATTCGATGGATGATGTGATGGTAAAATCTGGAGGTAGGGTAAGTCCGGCCGCCGCTTGCCAGGGATACCAACGTCCGGCGATAAACTTGAGCAGTCCTCGCTGCTTGCTTTGCGCAATAAGTTGACCATGGAGTAAACCAAGAAATCGCCAATTTTCATCGGGATAAATCTGTACTATATTCTCACTGATATGGTAAATGGCAGATGTCGTCTGGAAAAAGATATCCTTTCCTTGAAATAAGATTTCCCATACATCAGCAAAAGAGCGATTAGTTGCAGGTAGTAATGGCTTTAGCGACTGAAACTGTAGATCTCCGTCGGGGCCGGGGCGGAAATAGCCCACTTCATCTTGTCCACCTACGTACAATTGTCCATCTGGACCAAACTGCATACTCCTAATCAAGCTTCGATTGGGTAGGGGGAAGAGCTTCCATCTGGCTCCATCAAAGCGTAAAACGCCTTCATCATTGGCAAAGTACATCAAACCAGAGTTGTCCTGTAGCACTTTTCGGGTTTGTGCCCCACCTTTAAAGATTTGCTTAGAATAATTGCCTATTTCGGGTAATCCCAAAGTCATTTGTCCACTGCAAATACAGACTATGAGGGTACAGATATATATGGCAATCAATCGTTTCATTCAGCAAATTCGTGATGTCGAAAGTACAAAAAAGTACTTGATGTAATAATGATGTAGTGAATTTAGCTGTTTTGGGGCATAGTGCTGTTTATGATGTAGTAGTGATGTAGTGCTTTTCTTGGTACCCCCTTTTTATACAGTTAGTTTTGGTTCCGCTTGGGCAAAATCTGTCTAGGCGCTACATCAAAAATTTGCTTGTATGAAAATGAAACGACTGCTTATGCTGCTGGTCTTGATGACCGGCCTGCTGCCAGCCGCTTTTTCCCAGTCATTTAAAGTATCGGGAAAAGTGCTTTCAGCTCAAAACAATCAACCCCTTGTTGGTGCTTCTGTTGTGGTGAAGGGAAATAACAGTGGCACTACGACCAATGAATTGGGGCTTTTTACCTTAACCGTTCCGGCTGCTCCTTCAACCATCGTCGTGTCTTTTGCCGGTATGGAGTCTGTTGAGCGTACGGTAAACGCTGCTACCACCTTAAACATCGTTTTGCAAGAGGTTTCCAGCCAGCTGAATGATGTAGTAGTCGTAGGTTACGGTACCCAGAAAATCACTAAAGTATCTGGTGCTATTTCTACGGTGAAGTCGGGCGACATCGAGAAACTGGTTCCTGCACGTGCCGAAGAAGCCATTCAGGGACGTGCTGCCGGTGTAAACGTGATCCAGGGTGGTTCACCCGGTTCAAGACCTACGGTACTGATCCGTGGTATTCCTTCTTTCACAGGTACTGATCCTGTTATTATTATTGATGGTGTTCCTCAGACCTTGACAGATTTTAATTCTATCAACGCTGGTGATATCGAGTCAATCAACGTGCTGAAAGATGCCGCTACTTCTGCCATTTATGGTGTGAAGGGTGGTAATGGTGTGATTGTGGTAACCACCAAGTCTGGTCGCCGCAATGGCCGTACAGAAGTAACTGTAAACAGCAACTATGGTATGCAGGAAGTAATGCGTACGATTGGCGTGCTGAACGCTACAGAATATGCTGCCATGATCAACGAGGGTAGCACCCTTTCTGGTGGTCCGGTTATTTTCCCTGACCTCACCAAAGTTGGTGTAGGTACCAACTGGCAGAATGAGATCTTCAAATCTGCCTCTTTCCAATCACATAACGTATCAGTTCGTTCAGGTAGCGAAAAGTCTTCTTACTTCCTTTCTGCAGGTATGATGCGCCAGGGTGGTATTGTTGGTGGCGACGATAAATCGCTTTTCAGCAGAGGTAACTTTACTGCCAACTTGGACTTCTATCTTTCTAAAAAGGTAAAATTCATCGTGAACGCTACAGGCGTTATTCTGGATAGCAGAGGTGTGCAGGAAAACTCTTTCAATAGTGTGATTGGTTCTGCCATCAACTATGATCCAACCGTTCCTGTGCTGAATAATAATGCCAATACAATCGGTCGCTATGGTTTCAGTACCCGCATCTTGTCTGAAATCTTCAACCCGCTGACTAAGCTGGAGAATACCTATAATAAGAATGTAGGTAATAAGCTCTATGGTAAGTTCGAGTTACAGTATGATGTACTGAGCAACCTGAAGCTGACCTCTCGTTTTGGTTATACCAAGTACGATGGTAATGCTCGTTCTTTCACACCACTGGTATTCTGGGGTTTGAACAACGTAGACAACTCTTTGAATGCTGATGGTTCAACTGTTGCTGGTCGTTTCAACAGCGTAGCACATGAGAAGACTTCTAACTTTAACTATACTTGGGAAACTTATGGTAACTACGATTTCAAAGTAGGTAGCCATAATTTTGAAACAGTACTTGGTTTCTCATTGGCCCGTACTGCAGGTAATGCAGCTGGTGCTACTCGCCAAGATGTTCCATTTAACTCATGGGAGTTTGCTGATTTTACAGCAGCAACTGGTAACAATACTGCAACCAACCCGAATGCTTTAGGTGGTTACTATTATCAGTATTTCCGTCGCAACGTATCTGGTTTTGCCAGAGTAAACTGGGATTATGAAGGCCGTTATCTGGCTTCGTTCACTACTCGTCGCGATGGTTCATTCGCATTCGGTCCGCAAAACAAGTACGCGAACTTCTATTCAGGTTCTGCTGGTTGGGTAGTGAGCCGTGAAAAATTCTTCAATTCCAAGTTTATCAACTTATTGAAGATTCGTGGTTCATTCGGTTCAACAGGTAATGAGAACGTGAACCCTCAGTTTGTAGGTATTATTACTGGTGGTCCAAGCTATGGTCCTACAGGTAATAGTAACGGATACTCTTTCAACAACGTATTCTTCCCAGGTTCTACAGTTGGTTCTGCTGCTAATGATGCCCTTCGTTGGGAAAAGCAAGTGCAGGCTAACGTGGGCTTCGATTTGATTGTTGCTAAAAATAAAGTAAACCTGTCATTTGACTATTTCAGCAAAACTGTTGACGGTTTATTGTTTACACCATCTGCTTCATTGTATCTGGGTACTGTGCCTATTCCAACAGCGAATATTGGTGCAACACGCAGCAGTGGTATCGACATCACTTTAACTTACAATGAAACTGTAGCCAAGGATTTCCGTATTGGTAACATCTTCACATTTACCCATTCTAAGAATGAAGTAACTGCTACGAATGATGATGGTACTGCTCGTATCCTAGGTGGTTACTATTTCAATGGTCAATCTCAGAGTGTTACTGTATTCGAAAAAGGTTTTGCTCCTGGTTATTTCTACGGTTACAAAACACAGGGTTTATTCCAGAGCAATGCTGAGATCGCTAAAGCGCCTGTACAGCAGGGTGCACAGCCGGGTGATATTCGTTTTACAGATATCAATGGTGATGGCGTAATTACAGCTGCAGATCAGACGCAGATTGGTAATCCTTTCCCTGATTTCACTGCAGGTTGGACATTAAACCTGGCTTACAAAAACTTTGATTTCACCGCTTTCACTTATTTCTCTGTAGGTAATGATATTTACCGTGCGTATGAGCGTAATGCCAACTTTACGAACAAGGATCGCAGTATTCTGGGTCGTTGGACTGGTGCTGGTTCTACCAATGATGCACGTTTCCCACGTTACTCATTTACTGATGCCAACAGCAATATCCGTGTGAGCGATCGCTATGTAGAGGATGGTTCTTTTGCGAAGATCAAGAACGTGCAGATAGGTTACACTTTCCCTAAAGCAAAATTGGGTAAGGTGTTCAACAGTGCACGTATCTATATTCAAGCTAAAAACCTCTACACATTCACACGTTACAGTGGCTTCGATCCTGAAATTCCTGGTGGAATTCTGGATACAGGTATTGATCGTGGTGCTTATCCTCAGCCACGTACTTATGCCATTGGTGTTGATATCAAATTATAATGACCCAAAATATTTTTCGAATGAAAAAGACTACAATACAATTTGCAAGCATCGTGCTGATACTGCTTTCACTCAGCGCCTGCAAAAAATGGGTTGATTATAACCCACGCGAAGATTTCCGTGTAACGGAATTAGATTACCTGCGCTCTGAAAGCGATTATCGTACCATGGCAGTAAGCGTGTATACACCCTTACAGTGGTTGAATCAGCAGGTGCCTGTAGCAGATATTGCTTCAGACAATTCAGTAGCCGGTGGTGAAAACGCATCTGATGTGTTGCCATTGCAACAAATCGATGATTTTACTCATACAGCAGTGAATTCAACATTGGCAGAATTATGGCAAGCTGCATATGAAGGTATCAACCGTGCTAACTATATGCATCAGTATAAGGATAAGAATCCTGCTGGTACTGCAGTAAGTTTTGCCGGTAAAGATGCACTGTACGGCGAAGTTTATTTCTTACGTGCGTATTACTACTTCCAGTTAGTACGTATGTTCGGTGATGTACCTTTGTTTACCGACAAGCGTTTGGGTCTTACTGAATCTAAGTCACTGAAACGTGCACCTAAAGCTGATGTATACAAAGCCATTGAAGATGATCTGGCTAGAGCTATTGCAGCTTTGCCTGCGGTTCAGGTAGAAAAAGGTCGTATTACAAAATATGCGGCTCAGGCTTTACTGGGTAAAGTATATATCTATCAGAATAAGTTTGATGCTGCTGCGCCTGTACTGGAAAGTATTATCACTAGCAATGCATTCACCTTGGTATCGAATTTCGGTTCTATGTTCTTAGCTTCTGGCGAGAATGGACCTGAGAGTGTTTTTGAAATTCAGTATTCGAATAATTCACCTTACTACAACTGGGGTGCAGTAAATCGTGGACAGGGTAACTATTCTATCCAGCAAAATGGTGTACGTGGTTTGAGTGGTACTGCTGCGATGCCATATGCACCAGGTTGGAGTACGAATCTGCCTACACAGAATCTGGCTGCTGCTTATCAGGCAGGCGATCAGCGTAAAGACGCTACATTATTTGATGTAGAAGCGTACAAGAATGCCAATCCTCAATTGAATGTTACCTATCAGGTTGCGCCTTTCAAGAATACTGGTTTGTACAACCACAAGTATTTACCACGTAAGGGTGAAACATCTGGTCAGGTGGAATTGAATTACCTGAATAATTTCCGTACCATTCGTTATGCTGAAGTGTTGTTATTGGCTGCTGAAGCGTTCAACCGCTCATCTACACCAAACGATACAAAAGCACGCGGTTACTTGAATCAGGTAAGACAAAGAGCATTCGGCAATACTTCACAGAACAGTACAGCTTCTGGAACAGCACTGCGTCAGGCCATTTGGGATGAAAGACGTTTAGAGTTGGCTATGGAAGGTGATCGTTTCTTTGATCTGGTTCGTACCGGACAAGCAGTGGGCAGAATCCCTGGCTTTACTGCTGGCAAGCATGAAGTGTTCCCAATACCACAGCAGGAGATATTAATATCTGGTTTAACGCAAAACGCCGGATACTAATCGAAACAATATTCAAAACGAATTAAGCTCGAATCATGAAAAATATCAGACACCTTTTTACACTGCTGCTGCTAATTAGCACGCTTGCAGGATGTAAAAAAGAATTATTCGACGACACCTCATTTGCCACTTCGGGTGAAGCGCCTGCTACACTCAACGCTTTGTTTGAGATTACGCAGGACAATACCGGTATGGTTACGATCACTCCAAATGGTAATGGTGCAACATACTATGATGTGTACTTTGGCGATGGCACTACAACACCTGCTCGTGTTGATGCCGGTAAAAATGTAACAAAGAAATATGCTGAAGGAGTATATAATGTAAGATTGGTTGGTTATGGTGTAAATGGTAAGACAAGTGAAGCTACTAAGCAGCTGACAGTCTCTTTCCGTGCACCTGAAAATTTGGACTTTACGATTACAAAAGACCTGACCAATAATTATAAGATTCAGGTAACTGCATCTGCTTTATACGAAACAGCTTTCAGGGTGTATTTCGGCGATGTGGCTAATGAAGTACCTGTTACATTCAACGAAGGCGATGTAGTAAACAAAACCTATACAGCTACCGGTACTTATACAGTACGTGTGGTTGCTTTGAGTGGTGGTGCTGCTACAACTGAGTTGACGAAGACAGTGGCTATCGTTGATCCAGTTTTGTTGCCCATTACATTTGAATCAACTTCTACCGTATTTAATTGGATTGGTTTTGATGGTGGAAACGTAACAGTCATCAACAACCCACAGAAAGTTGGTGACAATACAAGTAACAGGGTAGGCCGTATGGTAAAGAATGCTGGTCAGCCTTGGGGTGGTGCTTTGATTACCCTGGGTGCGCCAATTAACTTCTCTGCCAATAAGATCTTCCGTATGAAAGTGTTTTCTCCAAGAGTAGGTGCGAAGGTTTTGTTGAAAGTGGAGAATCCAAGCAATAATGCACAGGCTTTTGAAAAAGAAGTGAGCACAACAATTGCCAATGCATGGGAAGACCTGGTGTTTGATTTCTCTGCAATCAATACAGCCAATACTTATCAGAACGTGGTATTGATCTTTGATTTGGGTACAATGGGAGATGGTTCAGCAAACTTTACTTTCCTCTTTGATGATATCCGTTTAACCAATACTTTACCAAGTACACAGCTTTCATTGCCTGTGACATTTGATAACAGTAACCTTACTTACACATTGCTTGATTTTGGCGGTGCATCTTCTTCAGTAGTTGTAGATCCTGCGAATGCTTCAAACAAAGTAGCTAGAACAAACAAAACCAACGGTGCACAGACATGGGCTGGTACAACCATCGGTTCAGGTTTTGCTTCAGCCATTCCTTTTGCGGCTAATGCAACTAGAATGAGTGTACGTGTGTATTCACCTGCCGCAGGTATTACAGTACGGTTGAAGGTGGAAGATAAAAGCAACAATACCATATCTGTTGAAACAAATAAGGTAACCACAGTAGCAAACGCATGGGAAACCTTGGTGTTTGACTTTGCCAATCATGTAAGTGGCACATCGGCGCTAAACCTGTCGCGCACCTACAATATGGCTTCCATTTTCTTCGATTTCGGAAATGCAGGTAGCAATAAGGTGTTCTTCTGGGATGATGTGAAGTTTGAAGCTGCTGCAGCTACACTTTCACTGCCCTTAGATTTTGAATCAACTACACTGAATTATGCATTTGTGAACTTTGATGGCGGTAGTGCATCTATCATCAATAATCCTCAGCAGTCAGGTATCAATACCAGTGCGAAAGTAGGTAGAATGGTGAAAGGTGCAGGTCAGCCATGGGGAGGTTCTGTGCTTTCTCTGGATGCGCCAATTGATTTCTCTACACAAAAGACTTTGCGCATGAAAGTATATTCTCCACGTGTAGGTGCTAAAGTGTTGCTGAAAGTAGAAAACCTGACCAACGGTGGTATTTCTTTTGAGAAAGAAGTTACTACCACAGTGGCGAATGGCTGGGAAGACTTAACATTTGATTTCTCAACCATCAATACCGCTAACAGCTATCAGAAAGTTGTACTCATTTTTGAATTGGGTACAGTTGGTGATGGTTCAGCCAATTTCACCTTCCTCTTTGATGATATTCGCCAACAGTAAACCATGAAAAAAGCTATTATGAAAAAAATACTCTCCGTGCTACCCGCTTTGGCCTTAATGCTCATGCTGGGTGCTTGCACAAAAGAAAAATTCTCTTTTGGTGATATTAAGTCGCCAACAGACCTTGTACTGAATACAGAAGTAGTAGGTACAAACACATCCAACCCAAATGGTGATGGAAGTGGTAGTGTAAAAATTACCGCAAGCGGTAAGGGTGCCCTTTCGTATAAGATTGATTACGGCGATGGTATTACAGAAATGGTACCTGAAGGTGCAATCACACACAAGTACAGCACGCCTGGCACCAACAGTTATACCATTACACTCAGTGCAATTGGTACCGGCGGTTCTATCTCTACATTAAGTAAGCGTATCACTGTATTTGTGAACTTCCAGATTCCAACTGCGATCATGGATGCATTAACAGGTGGCGGTACTAAGGTTTGGATTACTGATAAAGATGCTAATGGACATTTTGGTGTAGGACCTAACAACGAATTCTCGCCAATTTGGTACGCTGCTTCACCTAATACAAGAGAAGCATGTGCTTACGATGATGAAATCAGCTTCGTTAAGAATCCCAATAACACCATTTCAATGAGTGTAGACAATAAGGGTACTTCAATGTCTATTGGTGCGTCTACAGTTTTTTATGGTTTTACTGGCGGTGATGGTTGTTATGCGATCAATACAGGTGGAACCAAGCAATTGGCTTTTGCCAATGCAACTTCAGCCAGTACTCCTGCAGTAAGTACACGTATTCAGTTTACCGTACCGGGTAATGGTATCATTAATTTTGGTACAGGCGGTACTACTTACGAAATACTTTCTGCTACAGCTACTACATTACACCTGCGCAATATTGGTGCAGATGGTAATTCTTGGTATCAGAAGTTGAAGGTTAAATAATGAGCATTATGGATAGTAGACAGTGAGTATACTTGCTGTCTACTATTTTTAACTAAAGTGATGCTATTAAATCTACAAACATGAAGTTTATGTCATTATCACTTATACTATCTTTCTTCCTATTGCTTTCTTGTACGAAGGATGGCGATGCAGGAAGTAGCAACACTGTACCTTCTAATCTGGTATTAAATGCTGTGGTAGCAACAGATAATAGCGGTACAGTAGCATTCACGGCTACGGCAAATAATGCAGTAAGCTTTGAATACGATTTCGGAAACGGGGTCTTCCAAAATTCAGCAGATGGCAAAGCAACTTATCGCTATCCTGCATCTGGAAATTATACAGTTAAAGTAACTGCTAAGAGTGCTGGCGGACAGACCTTGAGTAAGACCACAGATATCAGTGTTTCAGTAGCTCGTACACTAGTATGGTCTGATGAGTTCAATACACCCGGTGCACCTGATGCGGGTAAATGGGGCTTTGATATTGGTACAGGCAGTAATGGTTGGGGCAATAATGAATTACAATATTATACCAATCGTTCAGAGAATGTTAGTGTATCGAATGGTACATTGAAGATTACTGCCAGAAGAGAATCTTTTAGCGGTAGCGCTTTCACCTCTGCACGTTTATTGACTAAAAATAAGTTTAGTACCAAGTACGGAAAAATTGAAGCCCGTATCAAGTTGCCTGCAGGTGTGGGTACATGGCCTGCATTCTGGATGCTGGGTAACAATATTGATGCAGTAGGTTGGCCTGCATGCGGTGAGATCGATATTATGGAGCACAAGGGTAGTGATGAAGGCCGTATTTACGGTACGCTGCATTACCCTGGTCGATTTGGCGGTAATGCCAATGGATTAACGACCAATGTTCCAAATGTTACTACAGAGTTCCACGTGTATTCAGTAGAATGGAATGCTGCCACTATTAAGATTTCTGTGGATGGAAGAGATTTTTTCAGTTTTGCCAATAGCAATACTGTTCCTTTCAACCATGAATTCTTCATTCTGTTGAATGTGGCCATGGGTGGCGGCTTTGGCGGACCTGTTGATCCTGCATTCACCAGCGCTACTATGGAAGTAGATTATGTAAGGGTGTACAATTAATGAAATCTATTCAGTGGCGTACAAACGCTGCTGAAACCTATCGGCATCGTTTCATTTACATATGCAATCGTTAAGCGGCTCTGCTCTTGTTATTAAACATAAGCACTGCCGCTTTTTTATTAACGCCTTTTACTGAGTTTATTGATACAAAAAAGGATTTACTGTTGACTATGGATGTCTGATATAAAAGATCCTAGTCCAATTAATCACTCATTCACGCATTCATTCGCTTATCCTATCATTCACTCATTGGGAATTCAGGATTGTCATTCCTTCGGAATGTCTTCCTAAGAGGGGGAGGCTAACCCCAAGCCCTTATCGTACCTTCAGTGCGTGGTCTTTTTTCTTTGTCTGCTCAGTAAAGCCCGCTTTGCACGCATCCAAACAAAAAAGCCCTCAACACTTCGTGTTGGGGCTTTGTGCCCAGAACAGGAATCGAACCTGCACTACCTTGCGATAACCAGATTTTGAGTCTAGCGCGTCTACCAGTTCCGCCATCTGGGCTTGGGGCTGCAATATTACAGCATCAGTTCAAACCCGCCAAAATACGTTTGAGGTATTTTTTCTTGTAGTAGTAGTCTTTTACTGGCAACAGCGTTTCTTCGGCCATAGGCTCCTGATCAGCTTCCACAATTGATGCAATATGGGCATATAAATCTTGTTCATTTTGTGCAATTGTTTGACGTATGCGGTCAATAGCGTCGGTATCATCCTCCATTTTGGCGTCCATCAAGGCTTCGTTGAGTTCCATCATGTCCATGAGGAAATCGTTAGGCAAGGGGTATTTCTCATCTTCCTGCATCAGGCCTTTTTCCATCAAGATATACTTGATGGTCTCATCGGGATCTTGTAAAGTCTTGTAGGCTTTGTTGAGTAAGGAAGAAACCTCCATTACGCGCGCCTGTTCAGCCTCATCCGCGTCAGCAAAATAATCAGGATGGTACTGCTTTTGCAGACGAAAATATTGACGGGTTAATAAGGCTTTGTCGACCCGAAACCTTACCGGTAAATCCAGGAGTTCGAAATAGCGCATAATAAAAGTGCTTACCTTGCGCCAAAGGTATGATAATCATGATCATCGGACTAATTCGCGAAGGTAAAGTCCCGTCAGATTCACGCGTTGCACTTACGCCGGCTCAATGCAGATGGTTGCAACAACATGTAGCAGGTGTACAAATCATTGTTCAGCCTTCCCCACATCGTTGTTACAGCGATGCTGAATATAAACAGGCAGGTGTATTGCTTCAGGAAGATCTCAGCAGTTGCGATATTTTATTCGGCATTAAAGAAGTGCCAGAATCTATGCTGATTCCCAATAAGACTTATCTATTTTTCTCGCATACCAAGAAGCAGCAGTCGTATAACCGCGGACTCATGCAGGCGATGGTAGAAAAAAATATCACACTGATTGATTACGAGTGTCTGGAACATGAAGACGGACAGCGTATCATCGGCTTTGGTTTTTTTGCCGGTATTGTTGGTGCCCATAATGGCATGATGGCTTATGGTAAGCGTACAGGTTTATTCGATTTAGGCAGGGTGGTTGCTGTGCGTGATTATCGTGAGTTGATTCATACTTATTTTGGATTGAAACTGCCGCCGATGAAAATTGCCGTAACCGGTAGTGGTCGCGTGGCGCATGGCATTGTGGAGATCATGAACCTGATGGACGTGCAGGAATTAGAACCTGAAGAGTTCTTAGAGCGTGATTATAGTTATCCTGTATACGTTCATTTAAAAGGAGGCGATTTATACCGGCATAAGTTAACTGGTAAGTATGAACGCAAACAGTTTCACGAGCATCCGGAAGCGTTTGAATGTATATTCAAACAATACATAGCACACACCGATGTATTGATGAATGGTGTGTATTGGGATCACACAATTCCGCG
>DALYHN010000035.1:0-14354 GCA_031970875.1 Chitinophagaceae bacterium | reverse complement strand
GACGCGAGAAGCAGGCGCAAATGGCAAAGGGTAATAAATACACGGGATTGGTCATGCTAACTCCCTTAAGAGATTGAACGTGCATTGTTCAAGACAGTAAAAAACAGGAGATCAAATGCGCTGTGCAGGGGGCTTCGAGCGCACACGGCTCATGTGCCATTCGTTCAAGTCTTTGTAGCGGGTATAAAACCTGTTCATTGATTTGAAGACGATCAGGCAATCCGTCGCAAAAACTTTCAGGAGCTTCGCGGTCTTCTCTCCCGCCTCATCGTTATCGAGCCACGAATAGAGATTTTTATAGGAGTGATTCCTGATATAAGGCAGCACTTGTTCGATACAGGCGACAGAGTTCAGAATAATCACGTCACCCTTGAAACGACCGCCCTTCTGGTAGATCGCCGCGGTCAGAAAATCCATCATGCCTTCAAATACATGGATTTCGCCGGAGTCGTGTTCTGTGCCGCGAATAAAAGAGATCGCTTTCGGGGAGATCGAGCCTTTGAACAGCTTATTACGGAGTTCATACCCGCCGCCCTCATTCGCAAGACCAAGGGCATGAAAATATTTCCCCGTCTTGAGGTTACGGACATAAATGTCCTTGAGGTATTTCTTTGCAATCACAAAGGGAATACCACGCGAAGCGAGATAGTCGCGGAGTGTCTTATGTTGAAGTGCGGAAATCTTCTGCGCGGATAATGCAGTACCCGAATGATCGAAGTCCTCTTTGATGGCCGGTACGGTCTTGATCTCTCCGGTCATGTTACGCAGCCAACGTAAAGCGTCTGCGGGGTTATGATCTTCGCCTTGGCTTTTGAGATAGGCGCAAACAAAATCTACGACATTGCCGCCATTAGCATCACCGAAGTCATACCAGACGTTCATACCTGTATGGATATGAAAGCTCGCGGTTCTGTCGCTCCGGAATGGCGAGTGATACCAAACATCAAAGCCGTTTTGTTTGACGCGTTTTGCGTTGATTGTTTCCAAGATTGAAGACAAAGAAAGGGCGTTGGCTTGTTCTATGTTCATAGAGCATCCTCATTGTAAAGCGTTGATGTGATTGGGAATTTTAGATGTGCGGTCTAAGGAAAAGTCTTAGGGCTTAATCCACTGTTCAAGAAATTTATCGAGGTCGGATTTACGGTAGCGAACAGAACGCCCGATCTTGATCGGTTTCAGGTCGTGGCGTTTGGTGCAATCCCATACGGCAAGCGTACCGGGTGTGAAGTTGATGTATCGCGCGGCTTCCTTTCGGGTCAGGAGTGCGTCTTTGCTTTTGTTGTTTTCTTTTTCCCATTCGGTGATTTCAGGAAATTGCAGATCGGAACTTGCCATCATCTGTAGTGCAAGGTCTTTGTCGTTGAATGTCATGTTTTACCCCCTTTTCTTTTTGTTGTTCGTGCTGTGGTGTTCGTGATGAATCACAATCGCCGTGCATCGCGTAAGATCAGAATAAATGCAGATTGATTAACGAAGGGTTACAATTTGAAGTTGTATATCACAAACAAACACCGTTAATGACGCGAAACAATCAACGTAAAAAATTAGAATCTGAAATGAAATTTTTTGAATCCGAATGACTCGACGAGCGCAAGAAAACAAAAAGACCCGACGGTAATCATCAGGTCTTTACTCTGGGAGAGGAGCGTTAGCAGGTTGCATAAAATGCCGCCTGATATGCGTATTCCTAAATTAAGAAAAATATTGAAAATTGCTGACAGTGTTATTCCGCAAGAGCAAACTGCCCTGTGGTTTCATTGAAAGCCCATCTTGCGCGTGTACCGTCAGAAAGCGGTAATAGAAGGGCAAGGGATGGGGTTGTGACGATGGTGATGTCTCGATGCGTCGTGACACTCAGGGCGTGTTTATAGCCCTTCCCGCGGTCAAGATAGACCTCAACGGGTGAACCTTCCGTGCCGCGATACAAAGCCCCTTCAAGGCGCGTGAAAACAAAACTGTTCTCTCCGAGCGTTGCTTTAGCGATATAGAGTTCCGTACCCATCGGGTCAGGCAATGTAAGGTCGCGGAGATCGTCTTTAAGAAACGGATATTCTTTTACCAGTGAGGATATGTTTTCGACTTGCTCGAATTGAATATCTAAAACGGTCTTTACCGTGTCCTTTGTTTCTTGCGCGGTGGGTGTTTCCGGTGTGGTTGTTTTCTCGGGCGCTGTTTGACATGCCGCGCATATCAGCATGAAAAATAAAATAGTGTTTCGCATAGCTGTGAATTTAAACACGCAAGCATTGGGGGTATGCTTGCGGTATGAGGGGAATGGTTAACGCGCCTCTACGCCGATTTGCGCTAAATATTTCTTGTAAGCAGCATCAATAGTCTTGTTCATTTTTTTAACGCGGCTATTGATAAAGAGACTAATCAGTATCATTGGTATGCCCATGATAGCCCCAAGAACTGTAATAGTAAGCAAAATACCTCCGCCTAAGAACACCCAAAACATAAACTTACCGATCTTGGCTTGTGCGCCTATACCTTTTACGGCAGTCGCTAAAACATCGGGGTCTTTGGAGTTTGTCATTTTAAGTGCGCCGATAACGGTCTGTTCGTCGATTGAAAAAAACATACGGATTTAATTTAGAGGTGAATAATAAAGTTTGACTGAATTGAATTACCAAATAGAGGTTTCCTTTTTCACGACAATCACAAACACGCCATCGCGATTGATATAACCTTCGATATACTCTGCACGTCTGCTGGCACTGTAGCCCTTGTACATTTTGGCATAGGCAAGTTGTGAAACAGGATCAAAGACAAGGTGGTTTGCGCCTACGTCCGAGCTTTCTATACGTGCAAAGGGCGCATCTATAACTTTGCCATTATTAAGATCAATGTATGAGGAGGTATGAGTTCTGATTGACTGGATATTCTCTTGCTTGTCGTACACCAGAATATTATTTACATGATTCTTGATCCAAGACAGATATGAGAATCCTGCGATTTCAACAATGTTCTTGTTCTTGATGGCATCCAGTTTCATGCCTTTGATATTCTCCTGAATACTGGTGAGATAACCCTTCGTCGTGAAAAGATGCTTGCCGTATGGTCGTGAGATACAAAGATTGCCATAGAAAGCATCAAAATACGCCCCCTCCAGTTTCTCTCTATATTCAGCTGTATGTTTATAAATAACCTCTCCGCTTTTATTGATAAAAGCGTATTGGAATTGATCCTGATTTTGTGGCAGTACCTTTGTTGCATTGCCGTAAAAATTATCCGGAAGGGTTGAAAACTGGAAAGGGATAACCAGTTCTCCTTTCGAGTTGATAAACCCATACTTTCTATTCCCGTAGGCGTCTTTCTTGGTTACACAGGCAAGCCCGTTTATAAAAGGCTGTCCATCTTCATATACTTCGCTGTTAAGAGGTTTATTTTCGAGAGTGATAAATTTCATCATACCATCTCCGGCATTAATAAGTCCTCGCCCCTCTGAAAAATTTCTCAATGGTTTAGTTACCTGAAAACTCTTACCAGTCCAGTCAATATAGAAAGTAGGCATTTGAGCATTGGAAGAGACAAGTTCGATATAGTTCGGATCGTCTGATATGCGGAAGTCGTATCTGGAATACTTATCGGCGGTCTTGAAATTTGCTTCACAGATTTTCTTATCAATTAAGACCTTTCCCTTGCTGTTGATAAAAAGATCTTCGGTACCGTAGTCAGCCTTTTTCTTTTTCGCCTTGAAGATACCTGACTGAAAATCTCTCGCTCTTTTTTCGTCTCTATCTTGGACATACTCAAGCAGGTAAACGCCATATGGAATAATGAAGTTTCCGGATGAATCTATGAGGGCTGTCAATTCACCTTTTTGAATGATAGCAGCACCTTTGTTAAAGTAGCCGATCTTGTCTGCATCAATGAATTTCGCCGTTGGTGAAATATCCCCAGGTTTTTGCTGTGCCTTTACTGCAAAAAATGAGAACAGTGAAAGGCTAAAAATAATCGCTCGTTTCATAGTATGTATATTTTATCGTTTAGAGACTTGCGATGCGTTGCAGTAGCTTATGCACAGACTGTATATGCCACTTCGCCCCCTTGCCTTGGTAAGTTGAAATCTTGCGTCTGTTCAATTCCTTCACCAAGGCGCGGGTTGTTGTAAATCCTTCGCTCTTAAGTTTCTCGATCTTGGGCTTCATCTTCACCGCAAAATCTATCGCCTGTTGTTTGTTCTTTTTCGATAGAACTTTTGCGCCATGCTCACCGAGTTTCACGCCGCGCTTCTTTGCTTCTGCAAGTGCCGCTTTTGTTCTCTGACTGATTTGATCTCTCTCGTACTCTGCAAACGCAGCCATGATATGAAGCATTAGTTTGTTGGCATCAGGATTGTCTACGGCGACGAACTCGACATCGGATTCCATCAGCGTTGCGATGAAAACGATGTTACGCCCCAGACGGTCAAGTTTTGCAATGAGAAGAATGGCTTTGCTCTGTTTGCATTGCTCAAGTGCCATATTCAGAACAGGGCGTTTATTGAGCGTGCCGGATTCCACTTCGGTAAACTCGTCCGTCAATTCAAGATTGAAGCGGGCGGCATACTCCTTCACAGCTAAACGCTGTGCGTCCAGTCCAAGACCGCTTATACCTTGGCGGTCTGTCGAAACCCTGTAATACGGTATTGCAATTTTCATGTGCAATTATTGAAGTGAAGCGCAAAGCCCAATCAATAAATACATCATACTGTATATGGGTAAACGAAGGATTACCTTTGAACAGAATTAAGCAAGAAGTTGCTTTGAGAAGAAAATTTGAAATAGCGGGAATGATTGATATCAAAGGCTTTCAAGAGGAAAGCCACCGGAGATAGCTCATTGAAATTGATCGGCTTTGTTCAAGGGCAGACGTTGGTTTGCATATGAACAAAAAAATTTTGGATATTATCTTTCTTTTTCTTGGTCTTTGCCTTTCGCAGGGGGCGACGGTTCTTTTGATGGCTCGGGTTTGTAGTCTCCGATGAACTTTGAGTAAAAAGGGGTTTTCGGAACACCATCAGGGGTTCTTTCAGGTGCGGCTTCTTTTTTAGGTTCTTCACTTATCCGTGAAGGATAGCGGCGGCGGTCGTAATCCTCTATCTCTTTTATGTACCGAGCTTTTTCAGCATCTTCGCGCTCGTTAAATTTTTCGTTCTGTTCTTTAGCGTATGCAACAAGTTTTTGTTCTTCATGTTTTGGAACATTGCCAAGCCCATAGGACGCCTCTAACGCTCTTCTTCTGTCGGCGTATTCAATTTGAAACTTTACAATGTCACCACTATGCTCTTTTTTAAAATCGTCATGTTGCTTATGGATGCGTTTTTCTTCTTCCCGCATATAATCATTGATTTTGACTCCAGTTTTAGGTAAAATAACCCACATGAAGATAAAAAATACGATTGTAAATTACAACGATAACAACACGTATATCGCCGATACATACTTCGGCGTAGACGAGTTCGGCGATAAGGCGCGTAAGCTGCAATATCGAGACTTGGCAATAATTCTTATCGAGAAATACGGCTCAACAAATTTGAGAGGCTGTAACGATCAGAGGCAAATAGCCGAACGGCATATCGTTGGCTGTCTCGATATGGCGTTTCAGTATCATAAAAAATATGGGGCTTGCACGGCTATAAATGGAGAAATCTTAGCAATTGCCGTTTGGCTTAATATTGAGGTTGTTACTCTTTATAACGACACCAATATTAAACCGTTACTTTTTCAATTAAGATAAGTATGTCTATTGTGGCAAAACTTCATCTACATCTTCACTATCAGGAAATAGGGAAGCAAAAAAATCAATATTCAAATTATTTTCAAAAAACTGCTTAGCAGGACAACAAACAACCTCAACTTGCTCCAATTGAATATCTAATTTTTTTGCAACAAACTCTCTGGTTTTTGATCCGTCCGCATCATCTTTTTCAAAAACATTTACAAGAATTTTTTTATTGGGGTCTATTTTGAATGCATTAATTAAGTTGTCATTAATATGCGAATCCATAAATCCATATCCCGATGTTACAATAAGTTCAGCGTCAAAAGAGGCTTCCCTAAAAGCATAAAAATAGAAAAGGTATGGATCATAGGATTGCAGTTTATTTTGAACGCCAAAAATGATTTCCATTTTTTGTTCATCTGTTCTTTGTACCAGATCCACATATGTCAGTCTCTTTTCATCATCTCTTATCCAGTCTAGAGACCCATGCAATTTATAGAGATAAAAATCTTTAGCAGCTTCTGAGTAAATATCGTATTGCCTGTAATCCCATATTTTTTGATCATTAAATCCGCGTTCTAGTCGAACATCGGAGTTTAAATTTAATTCAACACACATATCGTAATTCAATGAAAATATTTTCAGAGCAAACGTGTATCCTGTTTCCTTTAGTTTCTTGTAATAGGACGATGTAGAATAAAAATCGGCAGGAGAAAGCCAGTTATTTTTTAATTCTGAAAGAATTGCTTTCTTAAATTTTGAGGCTAGAGAAAATTTTTCTCCAGTTACAGAAAGCAAATCTTTTTCCCAGCTACCTACAAAAGGATAAACATCTAGTTTTTTGGATGAGATTTTTCCGATAGTATCGAGTAAGCTAACCAAGTTTTCGATATTAAAAATAATATCATTTAAGGCTACCCCTTTTATTCTCTCCAAATGCACGTGAGAACTCTGTATATAATTATATAGGTCTTTAAATTCCAGCCACTCCTTATCAAGTTTATTCTCAATTTCTCTGATGATTTGGAATGAATTAAGTATGCCAGCATCGCAACTTGCTCCAGCTCCTAATAAGACGATAATTTTGTTTTGGTTAAATTGTTTTCGCATATTAAAGGAACCACGGTTTTAGATTGTTTATCTCGATGTGAGGCAGATCGTATTGTTTAAACTTACTAATAAACTCTGCAATCCTTTGACAATAAAATACAGAAACTGGTAATTGTTTCGCTTTGAACCCTCGCCAGTTTGCACCTGATAAATTGATACAATCTTGAAGCAAACTTTCTTTATAATTATAGTCACTAAATAAATGTTCCTGATTTGTATACCAAAACTTAATCAATATCGGATTGCCGAACCTTTTTGTAATTTTCGGATTATTGTTTTGCAATCCCTCGAACCAAACTAAAAACTCTTTCGAAGAGATTTTTATATAGGTACTTTCAAACGGAACTAATCCATTATTTTTATAGTCAAAGCCATAAAAATCACTCTTGCTATTTATTACCAAAACTGAAAGTTCAATTTCAGAACCAATCTTAGTTGCTACCCTATCAAGAACCTTTTTTTTACTCATCCTAAACGGTGTGTGAATAGAAACTTTTTTGTATTCCGATGAGGCTATAATTTTAGAAATATTATTTACTAGCTGATCGTAATAGCTGTCATCGGTTTCAACACCTTCACCTAAAACCCGAATATCTTTAAATAGACCACTTGAGTCTGTCAGAACTGAGTAAGTAATATTTTTTTCGATTTTTCTTCCATCTTGGGTCTCTTCATAATTATAAGACTGACCAATTCCGATAATTAAGTATTCATTACTTGAAGACTTCATTTTCCACGGATGCCCGCCAGATTTAGCAAATATTTGCAACCCAATATTGCTTAAAGAATACTTGATAGAGCTATCATTTCTAACAAGCTCTTTTGTCACAACTTGGCATGGCAGACCTGCATTAGTTAGTTTATGCTTTAGCCAATAGTAAAGCATCTCATCTTCTTCGTCTTTTTTAGAGTTTGTTATAATTATAGGGAGGATATTACCCGGCAATGCTTTTATTTTCTGAATTTCATTATCAATAGTAGCATCATCAAAATTTTCGATTGAAGCCCCTTTTATTTTGCTATTACTAAAATCAACTTTAAAAAGCTTTTCCATCCCGCTAAATGTCGAAGGATTTGTTTCACCCCTTAATCCCTTAAGCAGTGAAATAGCTACATCACGATTGTCTTGTTTATAAATAAAATAAAAACTTGTTTCGCTAACTATATTTTGTAAAGGCGGGTTCTTTAGAAGACCTAAATAAGGGGATATACTTACATTGCCATTACCAAAGAGATAGTTTTTGGGGGCAAGTTGATTAGCTTCAAGATTCAATAATCTATTTTCAAACTCTTTGCCTAATGCAGAACTAATAAGAGGCAAAAATCTTTTAATAAATTGAGTCAATTTTTCATGCTTAAATGCATAAAAATCAAAATTGCTATAGCCTTGAGGGTTAAGAGATCCACTCGCTATCAAAATATCTTTATCAAGAGTAAATTTTCCTGCACTTTGAAGATTTTCATCGACAACAAAAGTAAAATCGAACAACAAACCAAAGGTTTTTGCACTTGGTAAATAGTATGGTTCAATCCATATACACTTTTTCCCTTTATGATGATCTTCGAGAGTAAAATGTATTTTTTTGTTGAGAACCTTATCGGGTCTTTTAATAAAAAAAACATTAGGTTCAAGCTGATTTATTAGTCTTTGGTAAATCGCTTGAGTTATTAAGTTGTGATCATCGCCCGAAGTCGCGGTATAAGATTCAAAGCCGTCCTTCTCTGTAAAGCTTATTTCATAGTCAATATACCCACTCTCGCCATTATTAAAGCGGTGGTAAAAAATATTATTTTTTCGCTCACCAGCTTGAAGCCGTCGGTAAATTAAAACCTCTTGCTTTTGATCTTTTAAGGGTAAAAAATTTAGAGAAATCATTGACTGCATACTCCATAAAATAAGTCATATAAAGATACTACTTAAAGTGTTTTTTATGAAGAGCTATTAGTGGATGTCTTTTTAAGGCATAGTATTTACTCGTTATCATGCGCTTTTCGCTAGAGTAAGAAAAGCCGGAATAACAGTTACCTCAGAAAATATTAGGGGTTTTCGAAGTTGTTGTACCTATGTTGTACCAAAGAAAAAGGCGACTATGATTTTTAGATCATAATCGCCTGATTTTCTGAGTGGTGTGGGCCGGGATCGAACCGGCGACACAAGGATTTTCAGTCCTTTGCTCTACCGACTGAGCTACCGCACCTTCGCTAAAGCTCCGGTGCGCAGGCGCACCAAAACTTTTTTATTTAATGGGCTTCAGACAAGGTCTTTCGGGCCCGCCCGCTGTAGCCTTGGCGGAAGCGGGCAGCAAAAATAGGGGCTGAACACACAATGAACAAGTTTTCCCCCATTTAATTTCTGAAAACAGGGGTCTGCATGCGCTCCAGTACCAGGTTCCACAAAGCAGTTCTGCGCTGCAAAGCCTTGATAGCCGCCTGCGTCGCTTCGGCCCACTTAATGGCATCATCGCCACAAAGACGCTCTACCATCTGCAAAGCCAACTGGCTGTGGTGATCGCCATCTACTTCAATATGGCGCTCTAAATAGTATTGGAAAGTCTTGAGTCTGCCCCCAAAACGCTGGTTCAAATCGGTTACCAGGGCATGGAACATATCAGGAATCAGGTCTTCCCGGCCAAACGTAAACACCGCCGCCTGCACGTGCGCGGGCTGGTTCATGATCACATGAAAGGTATAATTCACAAACTGCTGAATAGCTTCAGGCAGATGCAATTTCTGCATGGCTTCATGAACCGGAATACCACTCTGTACATAATGAATGAACTGGCCCATCACATCAGTATTGGCGCCCAGCTCCTGCATGGCTTGCAGGTATAATTCAAAATGACTGAGTCTATTGCCATCCGCATCCACATCACTTTCTTCGCCGGTCACAATTTCATTGATGAGGAAACGCGTAGCCGCATCACCCTTGGGCACCCAAGGCGTAGTGGTGCAGGTGAGCTGCTGCTGTAAGCTCTTGAGCAAGCTCATGAAATCCCATACGGCAAACACATGGGCTTCTGTAAATAATTGAACATGCCGCAGTTCGCGCATCTGCGCGTATAAGGGGTGGTGTACAATCTCGGCTCTGTAAGGCGCAATGGCTTCCTGTAATGCAAGTATTCGCGGGTTTTGCATGATATCAGTTTTGAGGTAAAACAAATAATGGGCGGCAAAGTTGGGGGTTTGCGGGGAAAATCAATGTGAGATTTGAGATTACTGATTTGAGATTTGACATTGTCTTATTCGAGAGTGTTCTACCTCAAGTTTTTCACGCAAGGCGCGCAAGGATTTTTTGTAGCACGCAAGGTTATTACCTAGATCATTGCGTGCCTTATATCTTGGCGAGCTTAGCGTGAAACCTTCATAAAACAGAAGAACAATAGAACAGAGGAACAAGGAACAAAAGAAGGAGTAATAGAAGCCACGTATGGAAATCGAATGATTTCAATAATCATCAACCACCAACCTATTCTACCAAAGACCGGAAGCGTAGCATTCCGTCTCCGCGGTGAAAACTAAAAACCACCCACCTCCAACCTGCGCCACGGCTTCGGTTGGTAAACCGCTAAAGCTTCGGTGGGCAGGCAAAACAGCAACCAATAACCAGCAACCATCAACAATGGTCCATGGTCTATGAGCCATCAGCTTATTTAACTAAAGACCAACAGCCCTACTTCGCCAAGGCTTCGTAGGGCGAGCCAAAGACCAAAGACTTTCTCGCTAGAATTATAGAACTTCGCCAAAATTTTTCTATGCAGTTCCGCAATTTCAAAATGGTGGGTTATGTGGTGTACGGCCGTGGTGCTTTCAATCAGTTAGACGAAATCCTCGCCCCACAACGAAAGGGCGATGCACCCATGGTGTTTCTGGTTGACCATTTCTTTGAAGGCAAGCCCCTCGTGAACCGCATCCCGCTGCGCGGAAAAGACAAGATCATTTTTGTAGATGTTACTTACGAACCCAAGACCACTTATGTGGATTCACTCGCCAAAGAACTGAAAGAAAGCTTCGGCACCGTTAGCGGTATCATCGGTATCGGTGGCGGCTCTGCCATGGACTTAGCCAAAGCGGTTTCACTCATGATGAACAATCCCGGCTCTTCTGCCGATTATCAAGGCTGGGATCTGGTGAAACAAGCCGGTGTTTATAAAGTAGGTATTCCTACCCTTAGCGGTACTGGTGCAGAAGTAAGCAGAACCACGGTTTTAACCGGACCAACGCGCAAGCTGGGTATGAATTCTGATTTCACACCATTTGATCAAATCGTACTCGATCCAGAACTCACCAAAGATGCACCTGCTAACCAGCGTTTCTATACAGGCATGGATTGTTATATCCATTGCATCGAAAGTTTAGAAGGTACTTACCTCAACGAGTTCAGCAAATCATACGGCGAGAAAGCATTGGAATTATGTCGCAATGTATTCTTAGAAAAAGACCAGTGGGATGATGAATGCGATGATAAACTGATGATGGCTTCTTATGCAGGTGGTATGAGCATTGCCTACAGTCAGGTTGGTGTTGCACACGCCGTGAGTTATGGTCTCAGCTTTTTGTTAGGCACCAAGCATGGTATTGGTAATTGTATTGTGATGAATCACCTGGAAGAATATTATCCTGCGGGCACAGCCGAATTCAAACGCATGGTAGAGAAAGGTGGTTATACCATTCCAACAGGTATTTGTGCCGGCTTAACCGATGAGCAGTTTGATACCATGATCAATGTAAGCCTGGGCATGAAACCTTTGTGGGAAAATGCACTGGGTAAGGATTGGGAAAAAATCATGACCAAAGAAAAACTGCGCGCACTCTACGAGAAACTCTAATCATCCAGCTCATATAGATAAACTAAATGAGCTGGATAATAAATTAAGAGCAAAATTGTGGTGAATTTCTCGGTACTCCAAAAGAGCATCCACCGTTGTTGAAAACACTCCCCGCACACTCTAAACTTAATTCGGCTTGTATTTCTCTCTTAAGTGCTTGGGTAACTAAAAAGTCTCCAGGCGGTATCGTATTTGTTGATAACCCATTCTCAACTTTTGCAACAGCTCGATTAAAAGCGTCATTAAACATAGTTGATAGTGTATTTGAATTAGTTGAACAATGATTAGGAATTGTTATACAAGCGTCAGGAAATACTGCATTCAATCTTATGGATGGATTATTATTTGGCGAAAATGTTGCATATAAACCCGAAATGACTGCATTCTTTGCTCCACCGCTTGCACCAGTGTTTAACCAATTATAAGTACCACAAAGGCGCTTTTGTGGCGTAATCAAACTTGGTGGACCACCTGCATTATTTTCACAATTTGCTGCCTGAAGTTGCTGATAAAAGGGATCTACAGAACAATCACTATTATCACAAGTTGTTGTCAGATATTGTGAATATTCTTCCACAGTACCATCGGAAAAATAAATGGTTGTTGTCAAGTACCATGCTGTACAACCATTACTTGAAATGCTGTTATTTTCTATCTTATTATTTGAGGTTTTATTAGTAACCTCTTTTTTTGTATTGAACAACAATAAATTATTGTTTATTAAAGCAACAGTGTAGTAATATTTGCTATTGATATTTCTATATGTAATCTCAGATTCAATAGTGGGCTTGTATTTGGTTATGTTTTCTAAATCCCTTTCTACTGTTTTGAAACTCTCGTTAGTGCTTACTAACACATATCTAGATTCGTGCACTTTCTTTTCATTCACGTAAAAAAGAAGGAATTCATACTTTTTAGAAAACTTTCTTGTTAAAAAATCCTTCTTTTCCGATAGAACTTGATTTGTCTCTTGATCTATGTGAGCTGATACAACTCGGTTTAGAGGAGCAACTAAAACACTTGTGTTGTAGTAATTAACGGTTATTATAGAACTTAAATCTGCTCTTTGAAATAACTCGTTAGTATAATCAATTGTTCTTTGATTTGCTGTTCTTAAACACTCTTTTTGATACTGTGATATTAAATCTACCCTTTCGGCAGAAGCATCTTCGTTTATGCTTTTTTTACATGAAAAAAATAGACTGAAACTAAGAAAGAGTAGAATTTTGTGAAATAGTCTTTTCATAAATTATTTTTTTGGAAATTTATAGTGCTCAACATTTTTTTAAGGGGGAGATATTTCCCGTTTTTATCTGGGGGTGTTTTTCACCAAAACACACCGTTAAACAACGGAAAAAAGAGATAGAAATTTTTAAATCCCTTGTAAGTCAAAATGATTACACATTAAAATATTATTATGAGTGACTACTTTGATATTAACAATCGCTTACTCGGAAACTATTGGCTTAATAATGAATCAAACATTATACATCAGGAGGTTGGCCTTAGATTATCTTTTTTACTCAACCCATCCGGTGGCTGGACAGCCTATGCCAATGATGCAGCAGAACTGCCCGAAGACTTTACACAACACAAAACGATTATACGCTTAACACAACACCCTTTTCTGGATTTTGCGCATATTGCTTGCGATTGGATATTCTATACCAAACAAGCCGGCGAAATACAAAGCCTTATTACAGCAGAACTCTGTATTGTCTTTGCCGATGCTGCTGCACAAACCGCAGCGATGGAATGGATTGTTGCACATTATCAAAAAGCAGGTGGCTTGGTAGTGGCGCATTCACAAGCAAGCATCGCCATCACCTGCGATGCACATGCCGCACCGGATGTATTGATAAAAAAAATGCTGGTCAATCATCAGCCCGCGCTCTTGTTAACAACGGCTGGCGCGTTTTATTCGGCTTAAAAAATACCCTCACGATACCGTGGGTGTTTTTTATCTTTCATCCATGCGCAACAAACAACAGCTTTCTTTTTTGGCGGGCATCCTGCTTTTCGCCTTCATGCTTTTTAATCCGTTTGGCTTTGAGCCCAAAGCTGCAAAAGTATTGGCTGTTGCTGCGCTGATGATTACCTGGTGGATTACCGAAGCAGCAGCTATGCCTGTTGTTGCCTTGATACCATTGGTTTTATTTCCATTGATGGGCATTAGTAAAATGGAAGATGCCGCTGCGCCCTATGCCAACAGTGTGGTGTTTTTGTTCATGGGCGGTTTCATGATTGGTTTGGCGATTGAGAAATGGCATCTGCACAAACGCATTGCATTGAATATTGTGCGCATCACCGGAACCAGTGGCAACAGAATTGTGTTGGGTTTTGTTTTGGCCACAGGTTTTCTCAGCATGTGGTTGAGCAATACTGCAACCACGATGATGATGTATCCCATTGCCATGAGCGTAGTAAGTGTGATGGAAGAAAACCACAAGGGTGAAGGCAAGATTGGCAATATGGCTATCTGTTTATTGTTGTCGATAGCGTACGCATCAAATTTCGGCGGCATTGCCACTATTATCGGCACACCACCCAATGTAGCTTTTGTAGGCTTCTTAGAAAAGAAGTACGAATACATATTTCAATTTATCGATTGGATGCTACTCTGCTTACCCATTGCTGCTTTGCTGATGATAACACTGTACTGGACCATGACGCGTTGGCTCTTCCGCAATGGCATTGCACATGATACAGCTA
>DALYHN010000034.1:0-14365 GCA_031970875.1 Chitinophagaceae bacterium | reverse complement strand
ATGAATAGAAGTGATCAATGCTTCTGTGACAGCTTTATTATTGAAATTGACTGTGATGATGGATACTAGTGGACTCATTTTCTTCTGTTTTGAATCCATGTATAAATTTCTCGGTAACCTGTGGTGAAGAAATCAAAAAAGTGTAATCGTACATATTTCTTTACACAGATATAACCGAATAATACACCAAATAGAAAAGTTGGAATACTTGCTACTGCAACACCGTACAGATTTTGTAATAAGTAAATGCCTGCAAAATCACCTGCGATATTGATCACCAGCATGATGACTACTTTGATAAAGTTGAGTCTTGGCTGATGAATCACATCCAGCGTAATACCCATGAATCGATCAATAGGGAAGAAGATGGCAAAGATCATGAAGATGCGGAATAGATTTGCGGCTTCTGAGTTCACGTATTGTTCTCCGCCGAGTAAGCGAACGCCGATATCTGCTAATCCTAAAGCTACTGCGGCAACGGGAATGAGTATCACGGTTAAGATGCCTGCATACTTCTTTAAGAGCTTGGCTACTTCTGCCTGATTGTTTTCATTGTAAGCAGCAGACAATGCAGGCATGCCTGTTGCAATGAAACTGCGTAATGGGATTTCGATAATCTCCATCAAACGTTGCGGAATATTGTAAACGGCTACAGCTGCAGGTCCTAATAAATAGTTGATGATAAACGTATCTGAACTTCTCAAGAGGTTAGCGCTAATCGTTGTGCCTACACTATACTTGCCAAAATGAAAGATTTCCTGAACACATTCCTTGGTTCTCTTTTTTAAGGTAGCTAAGTGTAACCACTTTTTATAAATAATATAGGCTACAGTAGTTACTACACCCAGCACATTCGCAATCATCAGGTTTTGGATGGTCATCTGATCCATCCAAATCAGTGCAACAATATAGAGTAAGAAGGAGCCTTGGTTAATCACCCGCAAATACAAAATGCCATCGAATCTTTGTTCTGCCTGTAAAACCCAGTGTGCGATGACTAAAGGAAGTGTTACCAGAAATGTGACAGAAAACCATTGGATCACAATTTTGGTTCCTGCATCAGCAATATAGGGTAGAGCAAGTAAAGCCGGTATGGTGATGGCAAATGAAATAGCTGTTACAATCAAGCCTAAATACCAAGTACTACCAACTACTATTGTGGCCCTTTCCTTACTGGCACCTGCATAAAACTTAATCAAAGCAGTTTGTAGAAATCCGGTTCTGAATGTATCGAGTAAAATAAATACCGACATAAAGAAAAACCAGACACCTATTTCTGCTGGTTTCATGAAGCGATACAAGATACCAACAGTCACAACCGCCAATACCGCCATAATACCATTACTGGCTAATGATAGGAAGTGTTTGTTACGAATGATATTCAGCAATTTCTGCCACATGATTCTTGGTAGCGCTAGGTTCTATCAAAGTAAATGATAAAAAATCGGAATCAAACCTGTAGCTTTAAATATCTGTTTTCAATTTATCAACCATGTCTTTTTTTCGTCTGACTGCTTGGATTCGGCCTCATTTATACCCCGGTAAAACCTATGCTAGTTTAGGTGCAGATGAGAAAGCTGCGTTGAAAGCCGCACTCAGTAAGTTTAATCACCCAGCACCATTAATATCGGTGATGATTCCCGCTTGGAACGAGCAGGATAATATCTTCAGAACCTTATCATCATTGGCGGCCAATCAAACAGCAGATCCGGTAGAAATTGTCATCATCAACAATAATTCAACGGACCATACGGCTCAGTTATTGGAAGAACTAGGCGTGCAATCCTGCTTCCAGCCTGAGCAGGGCATCATGTATGCGCGTGAGATGGGCCTCGCTGTGGCAAAAGGCAAGTATCATTTATGTGCTGATTCAGATACATTGTATCCGCCCGACTGGATTCGACTGATGGTAGCGCCTATGAAAGCAGATCCTGGCATCACAGGTGTGTACGGGCGTTATGCATTCATGCCTCCACCCGGTACGGGACGTTGGAGTTTGTGGATATATGAGGCTGTTACAGGTATTTTGGTGCGCATCCGAAAGAAGAACAGGGAGCACTTGAATATGCTTGGGTTTAATATGGGTTTTGTCACAGCGGTTGGTCGGGAAACAGGCGGATTTAAAGTAAGGGCTGTCAGAAAATTCGACAATGACCCCAACAGTAAAGATTTCACATTAGTAGCCGAAGATGGACAAATGGCCTTAAACCTCAAAACCCGAGGACGATTGGCAATGGTCACTAGCAGCAAAGCTGTTGTGTATACCTCACCGCGTAAGCTGGAAGCAGATGGGGGTGTATGGCCAGCATTCTGGAACCGTTTGCTGATTCATGGAAAGAATTTGGGTGAATATATAACGGGTAAGTATAGAAAAGACGCTGATCTATGATCAACGAAACATCGTTTTAACCTTGTCCAATATCTTCCTAAGCTTCTGAATATATCGTGCTGATTCTCCAATGGGTTTGAAATCGCGCCACTCGGTCATGCGTAGATATTTGAAAAATTCTTCCTGGTATACTTTACTGTATTCGTAAGTTGTATACATCGGTTTTCTAGAAGTAAAGTGGATGAGTTGCGGATCTTCATGCGCTTCAGATGCAAAGTGATTCCAACCACTGTCTAGTTTTTTCCATTTACCATAAAGTACGATATTAGATCCGTATTGATCAGGATAATCTGCAAACTTCACATTCGCTTCTACTGTTTTCATTACTTTTCTTCCAATCGCTTCTTTTTCCCATTTAACCAAATCTACAAGATAAAGACCTGCATTTAGGTAAGGACTATTGCCGGGAAGTCCTAGTTCAGCATAGTTTTTAATACCGCTCCAGTTGTTGTCGAATGTTTTGATGCGTGGATCTTGAACGGCAGCAACTATATTCTCTCCTAGGTCAGTATGCCATAATTGACTGATCTCTTTTCGAACAATCATATCAGTGTCTAAAAACAATGCTCTTTCTCTGTCTTTCGGTAGATAATGCGCCATGAAGTATCGGGCATATACTGTGATTGGGAAAGTCGTTTTGTCAATAGGCAGTTTCACATCAGATGGGATGGCTTCGCTAATATCCTTCCAGATAATGCTGAACCCATCTTTGACAACAGTTTTCTCTAACCTTTTTTTGGATGATTTGCTAATGCCATCAGAAACCATGTATACTTCAATAGGTTCTCCACTGTGGTGATTTACTTGGATAGATTTAAGTAATGCCGCTGCCATTGGCATGAAATGCTCATCATTCACAAGAACAATCGTAATGGGGTGGGCAGTATACATATGATCTATTTCTGTTGATAAAGGTAATCTTCTATTGCGGTACTGATTTCAAGCGCACGTTTTTCCCAAGTATTCTCTTTTGCAATAGCTACTCTCTTTGCAATAAGTGTTTCACTATTGTTCTGTAAGGAGGTTTGAATAGCCTCACTAAAGCTTTGTATATCTGTACAATACATTACGGCATCGGCTGTGAAGCTATGCAGGTCTGGGTTAAAGTTGGTGGAGATAGTTGGCTTACCCGCACCCAAGTATTCAAATAATTTCAAAGGGAAAATGGTTCTACTAACCGCATCTTTCTTAAAAGGCAGAATGGCCACGTCAAATCCCTTGAGTAGCGCTGGTAATCGATCATAGTCAATTCTACCGGTAAGGTGAATATTCGGCGTTTGGAAAAACCAGTCGGGTACAAATTCCGATTCTACAGGTCCTGTAAAGACAAAATGTTTATCCCGATGCAGTGCTGCCAGTTCTTGTACAAGCCCATAATCAATTCTGCGTTCAATATTTCCCAGATAACCGATGATGGGTTTCGGAATATTCTGTATCATTTCGTCAATCGCTAAGCTTGTATCCAAAGCTTTGGTGCTATGCGCGATATCTGCAGCATTGGGTATAAATAAGCAGTTTTGGTGTAAAGCTGATTTTGCTTCTTGCAGTGCTTTGCTGGTGCAAATCACTATATCGCTATTGCGAATGAGCTCAGCTTCAGAGATGATACCGTGTTTTTGATCGTATGGCCTGATAATGGGATCTACACAATGGTAAATAGTACACTTGCTAGATAGTCCCTCAATAACATTGGGAAAATGGAAATTATAGGAGTTGATGAAAATGAAATCCTTGATATGTTGTGAATCTAGCAATCGTTGTATTCGTTTACGAATAATGCCTTCGCTATAGTTCAATAACTTTCTGTAAAGCCAGCCTTCTGGTAAGAAATTCAATGAAGGAACAGGTGGTGTAACGACAAAGTGTAGATTGCCTTCCTGTTGAATGATGCCATTACTGTTTGTATCGAAAAAAGGTTTTCTGCTGTTTAAAGCATGGGTGCCACGTAGTTGCCAATAATCTTTCCAGGTGAGCGGATTGTCAATATAATAGACCTGATTATGTTTTGCTAACTCACGAGCAATGGTAATATTGGTTGACTCATAAGGTCCATCAAACCTCGGTAAACCTAATATAATGATATGCTCATTATGCAGCATGGTGTACAGTTGAGGTGAGTGGAGTTTGCTGCTGTGCAGCATCCAATTGTTTGGTAATATTGATCAATGCGGCTACCAGATAGAAATAAATATTCATGGGAAACTGTACCAGCGCTTCCTGAGGGTAATTTCCGATATTAATCGCAAATGCGATCAGCAGCATAGATAGGCAAATGCTTTTCAGCATGGGGTCTTTTATGCTGTAATAGTTTAAGATACCTGATCTTAAAATCGTGAACATAAGGATGCAAAAAAGTAGTAGTCCAATCCATCCCAACTCCACTGCTACACGTACATAACCACTGTCTGGTGGAAATTTCGCCAGCATGGATTCAGGCGCGAATCTTTGTCCCCAAACACCTGTAGCGCCTAAGCCTCCTCCCATTGGGTGTGATAAAATAAAGGGTTGAATTTTTTTCTGGTTGGCTGCACGTACGTTGAAGGATGCATCTTCTGCAGGCGCAAAAGCTGTTTGAAATCTTTTAATCAATTTGTTCTCTGTTGGGATCACGATTAATGTGCCAAAGCCGATTGCACCAACGATGGCCAAGAGCAACATGTTTTTATTGAAGTTGAGCACAATCAGCATAAACACACCCGCAGGTACCAAAACATAAGCACCTCTAGTACCTGAGAAAAGCATCGCCCACAAAAAAATAAACGCAAGTATACCCAGTATCCATTTTTTTGTTTTGGAAAGTGGCCCCACGATTAGTCCGATACAAAGCAGGGCACCAGCAACCATATTATAAGAGAAGGTTACAGGATCTGGGAATATGGAAAATTTTCGCCAGCGCCCGTCAATAAAGAAAAGTTCAATATTGATTGGATTGGAGGAAAGCGATTGAAATTCAAATCCTGCCAAACCGATATACTCTTGTTTGAATGCCCATAATGCTGCAAAAAGGCAATAAGCTAGCCATAGCTTTAATAAGAACTTGATAAAGCCAACCGTACGAATCTTATACATGAATAAGAAATAGGTAAGCATGAATAAGGCTACAGACCTTACTGTATAAATCCATGCCATCCTGGAAGAAGCATCAGGATTCAGCGCTTGTAAAAGGTTATATGAAATCCATATCATGATCATGATACTGATAGGATTTCTCAGCATCTCCCAGTTGCGTTGAAACTTTTGGCGAAGAATAAATGCCAGCAATAATATGCCGACTAATGCATCCATGGTAGTTCCCAAAGGGAAATCAACATCGGCTACATTGATGACGAGCATGATAAAATATGCTGCTGTTAATAGCAACACAATACCGGCTTTTTGATAAGTGAGTAGTATATAGAGTATCAAAATGCCTAAGAGTCCGCCAATAACCGCTAAGCCCGGCAGCATACCAAATTTGGCAATACCAACAGCTACCAGAAGCCCTGCTATTAACAGTACCCCAATCAACAACACCATAAAGCGCTTGCCGGATAGTTCAAATCCGTGCGCAGCCCTGGCACGCTCAATGCTGCTTAATGAATCGTCTTCTTTGGCGATATGTATTTTAAAGCCACTCACTAGAAGAATAGCAGTTTAATGAAGAATATAAAGACACTTACAAATGCCAGTACCAATGCAGCTGTTTTTCTAGCTTGCTGGAACTTTTCCTCGTCAAAGTCATTGTGCTTTGTTCTTTCTATTGATTCTATGGTAATTTTTGCCATGCTATACGCGTTTAGGTAAGAGGAAGAAGTTTAGTGCGGGTCTTTGATCATAGGGAACCAGCTCACCTTTCTCATATACGCTCACCTCATAGCCAATCCCCTCCATGAAGTCAAGAAATATTTTGCGTTGTGGCGTATCCCATAGTTCGCAGTAGATCATGGGCTTAAAGCGATTGATCAGTTGTAATCCGCCAGAAATAACTGCATATTCAAATTGTTCTACATCAATTTTAATGGCACTGATATGCCCCAATTGTTGTAGCTCCTTAATATCGTCTAGTCGCATAACCGGAACAGAAAATTCTTCTCCCTGCTGAGTAGCCAGTTCATCTGGTATAGCGCCAACGACATGGCTAAGCCCTTGTTTTTTCACATGATTGATTACAGGCGTAATCATATTGATGCGTCCATTGTGATCGCCAACAGCCATCGGGAAAACAATGACATTGTGCGAGCCGAAAAAGCGGATAATCTTTTTTAATGTACGCACATTGTGCGGTATGGGCTCAATCGCAGCTATCTGGCTATTGGGTAAATGCTTGGATAGGGGGATGGTGGTAATCCCAATATTGGCACCAATATCTATGATGACGCCATTGTCGGGTACCATGCTGAGAAAATGCAGAAATTCTTGATCGTATTTTGTATTCCGTATTCTATAAATAGTAAAAGCGGCAAACACGAACAGGTAGTTCTGAAAGCCTAGTATCTTTTGTAGAATGATTTGTGTCCAGTTTTTTAGCATTCACTCAACTATTTATGCTTCTTCATCCGGTGGCGTATCGCCATGATGAAAATGCTGTGTTGCTACTGATAATTTATTGGCTCTTCTGATATGCATTAGTGCCAGTATTTGGTAGAAGATAAATACTGGTGCATGCAGAAGTGCTTTATAAATACTTTTTTCCGCCTTGCTCTCTTTTAGTGCAATCATAAAACTGATAAAGAAGCAGACAAAACCGCTTAGCCAAAGCAGTACACCGATAAGACTGAAAAATATATTCGCCAGCATGCACACGCCGGAGAGCGCTAAAAAGATGAACAAAGGTGGTCTTAACAGAATAAGTCCAAAAATGATTTGATTGAAAGAGATATTGCGGATACCCTTGCCGATTATGGTAAAACCAAAGCTGAAATAGCGAAACCAAGTGTTGATCCATCTCGCTCTTTGCTTAACCAGTTGATCGCCTCTGGATGTTTTTTCGTCATAGACGATAGCATCTTCTGCAAATGCAATACGGAGATTTCTTTTGACGATTTCAGCTTGTAGCACTTTGTCGAATCCGGCACCTTGCACATTTAAATGCTCCAGACATGCCCTGTATAGATCAGTTTGGAAGGTCATGCCGGAACCAGAAAGTGTTGCAGATGCGCCAATAGAAAAAAGCACATGTCCATCGAAAAAGTGGTAGTATAAATCGCGGGCTGTATCCAGCTTCGCAATTTGTGTTTCTTTATTCTTGGCCTTTCTCAGTCCCTGTATGGCTGAATGACCAGCTTGCACATAGCGATTCAATGCTGCCAATAAGCCTGGCTCTGCGATATTATCGCTATCCATGATCACAATATGACTATGTGGTCTTTTGAAATGATTGACTGCAT
Source organism: Chitinophagaceae bacterium (assembly GCA_031970875.1). Taxonomy (GTDB): domain Bacteria; phylum Bacteroidota; class Bacteroidia; order Chitinophagales; family Chitinophagaceae; genus JAFLBI01. The sequence continues at coordinate 6,610 of DALYHN010000034.1, read as the reverse complement.
AAAAATGAGATCCTGTATTGCTTGCAATCACGGTGGGTGGTCTAAGTAAAATTACCCGATCATCGTTAAAGTGCAGGTTGCTGATATCGCAATTGTCAGCAACAACATAAATGAGGTAATTCGTGTACTGCTGTTTTAGCAATGCTGACACAACACCTGGTAATGATTCAGTATACTGATACGCTGTAACGATTACGCCAAAATCTGCCGGCGGAGCTATGGTTGGAAGTGTTTTGGGATCCTTTTTTTTGCCCTTGAGCTTGTATACCAAATACAGCAACAGCGGAAAGATTAGATGGTATCCAATTAATACTTGTAGTAAAATCAATAAGTAGTCCATCATGCGCTGTTTATGGGTTATCCATTCAGCAGTTTCTTTAAAAAGCTTTTCTTCTCCTTGGCGCTGAAAGTCTTATTGTAAACCCAACCAGTCATTTTCCCATTGATTTCTTTCAGATAATCAATGGCGTGTTTGTCATCATCCGTTAATGCTCTGCCGTTCTCAAATACAGGCAGGATCTTTCTCGCAAACATGCTCCATTCCTTGGCATTGTGTGAATGTTCCAAAGACGAGCCTTCAATGAAAATGATATCGAAATTATTCGCCAATTGCTGAATCTGATGAATGATTGTCTGATAGTCCTGCAATTCAAGAATAGAGATATCTTCTCCTTTATTGCCCAATATGGCTACAGCATGATCTCTTGGGATATCGAACAGGTTGATATTGCCTTGCAGATAATCTTCGAGGTATACTGTTGTGTCAAACATCTTGGTGATCACAGGGTCTTTAAAATGACCGTCGATGATCAATACTTTTTTCTTGATCTTGGCGTAGGCATAGGCCAGATTCAAGGTTGTAAATGTTTTACCAGCACCTTCTTGTAAGCTGGTGATCAGACAAAGTCGGGCATCACCTACTTCCTTATCTACTTCAAAGCGTAATGCCCTGAGTGCATTTTTAAATTGCTGTGTCTGAAAGCTCTGACCATCTTCCCACGCGGTATGAATCAACAGATTCTTGGAAGAGAGTAAGGGTAATTGACCAAGAACAGGCAGTCTTGTTTTTCCCACAAGGGTCTTGGCATCGTGAATGGATTGATCGAAATAGAAAACAATGACCAATGCTGCGAGGTAAATCACGAAAGTGACAACACCCGCTAGAATTACTAGGAAAATTTTCTTCGATGGCTGCGCCTGATTAGGCATGGCTACTTCTACTTGACGTAATTGTAGCGCATAACTGGCTTCCAGATTGGCTTGGTTGTATTTATACAATACTTCCAAGTATTCTTTACTGGCTAGATCAATATCTCCTTCATAGGTTTGAATCACCGCTTCGTGCGGCATCAATAAATCCAATCTTTGATTGAGCGTGTTGATTTCATTTTCCAGCGTAGCAATACTGTTTTTCGACATTTCAAGGTCTACCTCTAATTTCAGCTTTTGTGCAACCAGACTTTGTTTGGTTGACAATGGGCTGTATACATTCCTATCAGTAGAAAGCTTGATTTGTTTATCGAGAATCGCCATTAAAGAATCACGACGCTTCAGGTAAAAGGTATTGTAGTTGCTTTTAATGAGCTCATCACTGTTTTTCTGCAGCTGTGATTTTGTTTCAATCAGTTTTTCATTGATTTCTTCGGCAGAGCGTTCAAGATACTGTTGGTCAGAGGGGTCAAATTTTTGATTGATAACTTTAAGTGTACCGGAATTAGCGGCAATACTTTGTTCCAGTTTTTGCTTTTCTGCTTCGTAAGAAGATATCTGATTATACAGTGCTCTTGCTTGTTCTGGCAAGCTCAGGATTCTGTTTTGCAGCTTATAGCCTTTCAACTCCTGAATCTTATTGTTCAGGGTGTCTTGCTTCATGGCTACCAGCTTTTCCAAAAAGCGAACACCCTTCTCCTGGTTTTCGCGAAGGATGGTGGTGTAGTAAGTGATGAATTCGTTGCAAATGGTGTTAACAACAAAAGCCGATAGAACAGGATTCTCGGATTCAAATTCAATATCAATGAAATCGCTGTATTCCCATCGGTAGATCTTCAGTTTTTTTAGGAGTGAGCCATCATCATAGCCCATTGATACAAAAACTTTGTATAAGCCAAATTGATCGTTATCCCATAAAGAGAGTGCTTCACGCTGATTGTATTTCTTGGTGTAGACTTCAATTGCATGTTTTCTTGCTGCCGGATTGAGGTCAATTACATTCTGGCTGGCTTTACGATAGGGTTGCTTGTCAAGTAAGTCGTGCAGCATCAATTTGTAAGAAACCTGATCTAAGATCAGTTTCAGCTGCATGGTCTGTATCAGGTTGCTGAATTCCTGATTAACGTCTGATTCACTTTTGCTTTTATCTGAGCCGGGAATTTTTCTGGTGTCATCAACAATGCCTGTAGCGACCCTTGCTCTAGAGATATAAGTGTCTGGAAGTTTTCTGATTAAGAAGAAAGTGGTGACGATAGCAACTACAGGCAATAGAAATAGCCACAGTAAATGCTTTTTCACCAGCTTTAAAAAATACTTCAACTCCATTAGTTCACAGATTCCAGGGTTACACCAATCAATTCTTCCAATCTGCTTTTGGCTGTTAACAAGGCAGCTTCAGCTTCAGTAATCTTCTGCCTGTTTTCAGCGATTAGCATTAGGGAGCGATTATAATTTTCAAAAGTCTCTTCTCCTTTTTCAAAACGATATTTTGTTTGCTTCAGCACAGCTTCTGCATCAAGCATCACCTGTCTGCGCATTTTCAATAATTGTTGCTGTTGCAAGAAAGTATAGTATCTGGATTTTACCTCTGTTGCCAATAACAGTTCGTATTCTGCTTTTTCCAGCTTGGCTACTTCCAGATCCTTCTTACTCATGTTGATCTGTGGTTTCTTCTGCAACATGGTACCCAGGTTTAGACTAAAACCTATCTGATAACCATTCAGCAAATTAGGGTTCACCAAAGTAGTAGAGTTATTGGGGCTATAGAGGTAGAAAAAATTAAAGGCTTCAAACCAAGTCATTCGATCTTTCTTGAGCATGTATGCTGCTTTCTCTACACGTCTGTCGAACGCTTTCACTTTAGGATAGTTTTCTCTAGCAAGGCTGATAAGCTTTGCCACGTATTCAATAGAAACATCTTGGATGATGGATTCCTGTGCTTTTATCTGGGTGAGATGGGCGCTCAGGAAAAGTATTAGCAAAACAAATTTTGCGCAGGTAAATTTTCTGCGCCTGAGTGAAGGTCTCTGTGGTATTTGATAAAATATATAAGACACAATAAATCAGGCGTTTAAAGGTAAACAATACTCATCTGAATCGGGATAAACTTATCCACGCTACTCACACATTTTCCTTTTGGAAAAGCGCTGGAATCGTCCTCAGAATCAGTAGAATATCTTTCCAAAAACTATTGTCGCGAGCATAGGCATTATCCAGCATAATTCTTTCCTCTTCAGACATATCCCCAGCCTTACCTCTTTTCTCCACCTGCCATAAACCGGTAATACCTGCAGGAGCCATAAAGCGCATCATGTATTTGTCGGTTGTCAGCTTTTCAGCTTCATAAAGCGGCAGTGGTCTGTTACCCACAATACTCATATCGCCAATCAGTACATTCCATAGCTGGGGTAACTCATCGAAACTGGTGTTTCTGATAAATTTGCCCACCCTGGTAATTCTTGGATCGTTTTGAATTTTTAAGAAAGCAGCCCCCGCCTCAGCTTTTTGACGCTTTTCATAGATTTTCTCGCAAAGGGTTTCTTTGTCGGTATAAATCGGCCGCTGGCATGCTGTACCATTCGCTTTACACTCATCGCAAAGGAAAGTGCTGGCATCGGCAACTGTAGTACTTGTGGATGTTGCGCCATACTGGTTCAGGTGCTTAAGCTCTTTCAGCTTTCTGTCGGCATTAGTGTACATCGACCTGAATTTGTAAAAGTGAAATATTTTGTAGCCAGTACCTACCCTCAGCGAATAGTAAATCACCGGGCCTTTCGATTCCAGTTTGATCAAAATCACGACCAACATGATGAGTGGCGACAAGGCCAGCAGTGCAGTACCTGCAACCAGTATATCAAATAATCGTTTGATAAATGGTGTCTTGTATTCGAAGCGAATGGCTTCTTTCATCTTGCCGCTAAAGTCCTGCCAATGCTTTGCTAGAAAGCATATCCTGATATTGATGGCATCTGGATCCAGAGGTAAGCTGAATACTTCTGCAATGCCTGATGTTTGGGCAATGGACAATAGATTCTGGCTTCTGTTTTCTGCAATTAAGCAAATAGGAAAACGTTGGTGGTATTGTTTGCGGATTTGTGTGGCCAGATTGACGCCGTTGGCGGAGAGAGTTTCTGCTTGTAATAAGATCAACAGCTTACTGTCATCCGTACTTTCAGCGATATCAGCCATCAGCTGCGATGCCTCTTCTCTGATTAAAAGATGGCATGTCTGGGGTAGCACCTGCTTTAGTTTTTCCGCTAAAAAGGTGTCTTTGCTCAGCAATAAGATCGTGAACCGTTGATCGTCTTGTGTCATCTACTCTAAGATACGGTGATGCCGCTTCTTTTCAATACCACTTTTATCCTGGCTTCCAGTTCCAGCGGATTAAAGGGTTTTACGATATAATCTTCAGCGCCGGCTTCCAAGCATTTGATGCGTGTGGATGATTCTGTATCGCCGGATAGTACAATTACAGGGATAGACTTGAAATAACTGCTGGCTTTCACCTGCTGCAATAATTCTAGTCCGCCCATATTAGGGGTGGTCAGGTCAGAGATGATGAGTTGAACCATGTTGCCATTCTGGAGATAAGCCATGGCTTCCAATCCGTCTGCACAAACAAATACATCGAATTTTTTGCTGAGAAATTTCTGCAAAACCAATTGTATAGGCTCTGCATCTTCCACGACAAGAATTTTAGGTATTTGGGGGGTATTGTCGCTCATATCAGGTTATGGTTTCAGCAGCCGCCCTGTGCTACCGATTGTTATGCAATATACTCGGTTTCATATGCAAATTGACCTTTCCCATGGCAGAATCTATTTTTTTAATATGATCTTTAAGTTTCTCTAAAAACACCTTTTTTAGAAAAGTGGTCTTGGTTTTTCCAGAATTTCAAACACAGTTTCATTTGGGGCAACCAATAACAGACTTCTTACCCTGCCATGTATTGGGTCTTCATACGAAGTGATGTCACTTAAGATGGATGTTTTTTGCTGTAATGCCAGCGATTTTACCTCATCTAGGTTTTTGGTGAATACAGTGTACATCCCAATGCCTCTGTTGGGCAATCTGGGTTTTGTTTTTGGGGTAATCTTAATCCCGTCTCTGAAATCCATCATCAGAATATGTCCGCTGGAAGCGCCTTTCGCATAGACAATCGTGTATCGATACTTGATACCTTCTTCCAATGCTAATGGCGAATTTTTTCCAGTAGCCAATTCAATATCGCGCCTTACTTCCCACCCAAGCACATACCTGAAAAAGCTGATCATCGCATCACTCATACTTGTCACCACCATAGATGCATAACCTGGTCCGCCCTTGCCTGTGGCTGTATCATATGGCGCCAGCTGAGGCATGCCGTTTCCCCTTTCAATACCCGTATGATGCACAAAATCGGGTCCCATATAAGATGCTTCCCAGTCTCGATATTGTCCGCCGTCAGGTTTGGGTAATACTGCAGCTTGTAAGGGTGCTTTGGGTACAAAGCTCAATGCACGTAATTCCTGATCCAATAAAACCTGGTTAGCGTTAGGGAAACCAAGTGCAAAGGGGCCCAGCTCTCTTGTATGATAAGTTTCATGAATCAATGGGGTAGGTTTTGCCACCACCAATAAACGAATGCGGATATTCTCCGGTACAGAGGGTCTGCTCAATTCATATAACTGCCAGTCCAATGAAGCAGGTAGATTCCATTGTTTGATTAAGCTTCTTTTTTGTAGAGTGTTTAGTTTCACCGGTCCGCTTAGTTGCATGCCCATGCCTTGCACGAAGATTCTTCTTGCGCTATCCAGATTTGCAGTGGTTAGGGTGATGGTATGTAATTGAAAGCAGAGTGCATCTTCTGCTTTGGAAACGGGGATGGTTAAGTCTTTTGTGATGGTATTGAACTGTTGCGCGACCGTGGTTTTTGATAAGCATACAAAGCAGAAAGTCAGAATAGTGAGGCAAATACTTTGTAGTTGCTGAGCAATGCTGCGCATGTTATTTGTGTCAGTTTTGTGATGGATGTATACGCAAAAATCTATTCGTATAAATAGCTGCTACGAAACTAGATAAAATACGGTTAGGGTAGTATACGCAGATTTCATCTGGCAGCAGTGCAGCATTCATGTATTTTTTGAGCACGATTTAGCGTAATGATGTAACTTGTATAGATGCTCAAAGAGCTGAAATACATACTGCTGCTATGTTTGGGCATGTCTTTTGTCCAAGGTTGGGCACAATCATGCCCACCTAATATCGATTTTGAATCAGGAACATTATTGGGCTGGAAATGTGATACAGGTAGGGTATTGGCGAGTGGTGTACCTCAATTATGGGAGAGTGGTCAGGTTTTTGGTAAGCATGATGTATTTAGAAACGATCCAATAGCTGGTGGAGAGGATTATTTCGGTGG
>DALYHN010000033.1:0-14651 GCA_031970875.1 Chitinophagaceae bacterium | reverse complement strand
ATTAAGGGTAAAGATTTGGAAGCAGTGCGCGGACTTTCCCTTGGTGAATCCTTAACCAAATTAACTGGGGTTACTACATTACAAACAGGCACTAATATTTATAAGCCAGTGATTCACGGTTTGCATAGCAATCGTGTACTGATTTTGAATAATGGTATTCGTCAGGAAGGGCAACAATGGGGAAGTGAGCATGCGCCTGAGATTGATCCGTATATCGCAAACCGATTAACAGTGATTAAGGGTGCAGCTTCCTTGCGTTATGGTGGCGATGCGATAGGCGGTGTGGTATTGGTAGAGCCTAAATTATTACCTGTGGTGCCGGGTGTTCAAGGTGAATGGAATCTGGCTGCTTTTTCTAATAATCGAATGGGTGTTATCTCCGGAATGATGGAAGGGAATAGCGCTCAAAAGCCAGCTTTCTCTTGGCGCTTACAGGGTAGTGCACGTAGGGGTGGCAATGCTGCTACAGCGAATTATGTATTGGCGAACTCAGGTTTGAGTGAAGCAAATTTCTCGGCTACAGCCGGATGGAGAAAAGAAAATAAGGGACTAGAATTATTCTATAGTTTATTTAAAACAAGATTGGGTATTTTCTCTGGTGCACATATCGGAAACGTCACAGATTTGATGAATGCCATTGCGCAAAAAGAGCCGCCCGATTATATCCGTAATGTTGGGTTCACCTATGCAATTGATCGTCCTTATCAGGATATTAATCATCATTTATTTAAGTCAAAAGCATATTGGAATACAGGCGATAAAGGAAGATTGAATTTGATTCTTGCTACGCAGGTAAACAACCGGAAAGAGTTTGATGTAAAACGTTTTCAAAGCAGTAGTGATGCGCCCGGACTGGACTTGACTATCAGTACTGTTTCTGCGGATTTAACTTGGGATCATTTTCAATACAAGGGTTTTAGAGGTACAATGGGTATCACCAGTGCCTATCAATTAAATCGTTATTCGTTCAGGTTATTCATACCTAATTATGATGCGCTGAATTTAGGTGCATTCATCATTGAAAAGATTGGTACCGGTAAGTTACAAGGTGAATTTGGTCTTCGTTTTGATCAGCGATCCATGTTTCATGTAACGGCGAATAATGGACGTACCTATACTAGTCGATCATACAGCAGTCTATCAGGTAATGCCGGTATTCAGTATACGATGAGTAAAGCTGTTCAGTTGAGTCTGGGTATCTCCTCCGCTTGGCGTGCCCCACAGGTGAATGAACTATACAGCGATGGTCTGCATCATGGCTCAGCAAGAATAGAGAAGGGTAACGATCTGCTTAAACCAGAACGCGCCAATAGCATGATGGCTGGTATCCACGTGCATGCCAATCGTTTTTCCATGGAGTTAGAAACCTATCATAAACAGATTGACGGGTTTATCTACCTCTATCCAGTGTTTCCACCTGAGCTAACCATTAGAGGCGCATTCCCCACGTTTAAGTTTGGACAAACCAACACTGCTATGACAGGTGTTGATTTGAATATTGGCGTTGAACTTACTGCGCATCTTCAATGGCAAGTGAAATCCACTATACTCAGAGCATGGGATAAAACCAATAATGATTGGATGATCATGATGCCTGCAGACCGTTATGAAACTGGTTTGCAATACACTTTCAGTGATATTGGTAAGTGGCATGAGCCTTATATCAAAATGTCTGTGCAACATGTGCTCCGACAATCACGCTTTCCCGGCACCGGCAATATTCCTGTGCTAAAGCCTGATGGCTCAACGGCTATGGAAGCGGATTATATTCAGCCACCTCCTGCCTATACTTTAGTAGGAGCTGAAGCAGGAATAGAATTACATGGTAAAAAACAACCCATACAATTTATCCTTTCAACAACCAATATGATGAAAGTAGCGTACAGAGAGTACCTCAATGCATTCCGCTATTTCTCCGACGAGATGGGCAGGAACATTAGTCTCCGCGTTCGCCTTCCTTTCAGCGTACATCATAAACATTCATAAAAACAAAAAATCAAATGAAACAACAATTCATCCGTTTCTCTGCAATGTGTTTACTGTTTTCTGTAGCAGTTGTTGGCTGTAAAAAAGATGATCATTCCCATGATGAGTCTGAACTCATTACTACGGTAAATGTGAAATTAACAGAGTCTGGTACAACCAATGCAACCACATTTACTTTTCGCGATACTGATGGTCCCGGTGGAAATGCACCTACAAAGTTTGATACCATCAAGTTGGCGCCGAATAAAACCTATAATTGTGAAATCACTGTATTAAATGAAAGTGTAACACCTGCTGAAGACAAAACACCTGAAATCAGAACTGAAGCCAATGATCATCAGTTCTACTTTGCAGTTACACAGGCAAATATTACTGTAAGCAACTTGGATACTGACAGCAGAAGCCTGCCCCTCGGTTTAACCAGTCGTTGGGTAACTACTACAGCTACACCAACTGGTGTTACGGGTTCAGTACGTGTTACCCTTAAGCACAAGCCTGGTACAAAAGCCAGTGGTGATGATGTATCTAAAGGCGAAACTGATATTGAAATAGCGTTCCCTGCCGTTGTACGCTAATGACTATCCCCCCAACAGCGAAGGCCATCCATGCGGATGGCCTTTTTTGTTTTACTTTGGGTTATGGAAATCTCCATTAATACACCTGCACTCTTATTTCCGGCGATCACATTTTTGATGCTGGTATACTCCAATCGTTTTTTGGCTTTGGCTAACTTGATTCGCTCTTTGCACGAGCGTTATAATAAAGAACCCGATAGCCGTAAAAGCATTGTACAGCAGATCAAAAATCTGCGTATGCGTTTGTCCATGATTCGTTTTATGCAGGGACTTGGTGTAATCAGTTTCCTAATGTGTATGATTTGTATGTACCTGATTTATATTGGTGATCAGTCGCCTGCAAGATGGTTATTTGCCCTTAGTATGTTCAGTCTGATGATTTCTCTGGTATTGTCTTTTCTAGAAATACGCATCAGTACGATCGCTTTGGAGCATGAGCTCAGCGATATGGAACATGAACTGGGTGAGGGCAATATGATCAAAGACTACATCAAAACCCGCTTCGATTAAGCAGGCTGGGCTTGTTTTTCCTTGAGTTTACGTTCACCAATCTGCTGACGCCACATGGCATAATACAGACCTTTCTCTTCAAGCAATTGTTGATGGCTACCTGTTTCTACTACTTGTCCGCGTTCTAGTACAAAAATCCTGTCGGCATGCATGATGGTACTTAACCTGTGTGCAATCATCACAGTGATCTGTGCTTTTGCTGCAGAGATGCTGCGAATGGTATTGGTGATTTCTTCTTCTGTAATACTATCTAATGCTGAAGTAGCTTCATCGAATATCAGCAAGTGTGGTTTGCGTAATAAGGCGCGAGCAATAGATAGTCTTTGCTTTTCACCGCCACTCAATTTCAAGCCGCCTTCGCCAATCACTGTTTCAATACCTTTCTCTGCTCTAGATAATAAGTTCTGACAGCTGGCTTTCATCAATGCGTCTGTTACCTGCTCATCTGTTGCTTCAGGAAATACAAACAGTAAATTTTCTTTAATAGTGCCTGCAAACAGTTGCGTGTCTTGCGTTACAAAGCCAATCTGACTGCGTAGCTCATCAAAATCCATATCCTTGCCATCAATGCCGTTGTAGCGAATGATGCCTTCCTGTGGACGATACAATCCCACCAATAGTTTTACCAGTGTGCTCTTGCCAGCACCTGATGGGCCAACAAATGCAATGGTTTCGCCTTTCTTCACATCAAAGGAAATGCCATCCAGTGCTTTGTATTGTGCGGTTTGGTGTTGGAAGGTTACGCCTGCAAACTCCAACTCCTCAATCATGCCTACAGTTTGTGGATGATCTGGTTTGGGTTCCACAGGCTTGGTCATGAGGTTGTGGAAGTTATTGATAGATGCTTCTGCTTCGCGATAGCTAAGGATGATATTGCCAATTTCCTGCAGTGGTCCGAAAATAAAGAAGCTATAAAACTGTAGTGCGATTAACTGTCCTGTAGTGAGTACATCGCGGTAGATTAACCATAATAAAGTGAAGGTGATGATCTGTCGAAGGAAATTCACCATTGTGCCCTGAATAAAACTCAATGCACGAATGCTCTTCACTTTTCTCAGTTCTAGTCCGAGTATTTTGTACGTATTGTTGTTTAAGCGCTTTACTTCCTGTTCCGTAAGGCCAAGGCTTTTCACCAATTCAATATTGCGCAGTGATTCAGTTGTCGTACCTGCCAAAGCAGTTGTCTCTTTCAGGATTACTTTTTGAATCGTCTTGATTTTCTTACTGAGTATGTTAGTAACAAAAGCAATCAATAGTGTGCCACCAAAATAAATTGGTACAATGCTCCAGTGTTTTTGAGTAGCATAGACTGAGACGAAGATGACGCTCACCAGAATGCCAAATAAGACGTTGATGAAATAGCCAATGAATCGTTCCGTGTCAGACCTTACTTTGGTAAGGATAGACAAGGTTTCGCCACTGCGCTGGTCTTCAAACTCCTGATAAGGCAGGCGCATGGAGTGTTTCAGTCCATCGGTAAAGATTTTGGCACCGAATTTCTGTATCACCACATTCACGGTATAATCCTGAAAGGCTTTTGCTACACGGCTAATCATGGCAGTTCCTACCAACAAGAACAGGTACCACATGATCCCATTGATGAATTGTCCTTCTGTTCTGGGTGTGCCATCGTCGAAGGTTTTGGGGTGATTGGCAAAATGGTCAATCAGCTTGCCAAACAGCATTGGGTCAAATAGAGAAAAGGTCTGGTTAAGGCCGGCCAGCAGGAGTGCCAGCGCAATCAAGCCCTTATAGGGTTTCAGGTATTGTATCAGTAATTTCATGTGTGTGCTTGTTCTATGTGCAGTTAAGCAAAAAGAAGTCTAAGCTAATTGTTATTTTTGACAATGGCTATGCAGCAAGCACTGGTTTCGGTAGTTCTGGCAACATATAATGGTGAGCGGTTTTTGCCGCAGCAATTAGACTCTATTTTACAGCAAACCTATTCTAATCTGGAGATTGTGGTGGTGGATGATGGTTCCAAAGATGGCACCATTACACTGATACAGGATTATATGTCGCGTTACCCCAATGTGCGCCTGATTCAAAACGAAAAAAACCTGGGTGTTACCAAGACTTTTGAAAGAGGTATTCAGGAAAGTCGCGGAGCCTATATTGCTTTTTCTGATCAGGATGATTTGTGGCTGCCGGAGAAATTGCAAGTGCTAACAGAAGCTATTGGTGATTATGATGCTGTTTATGCCAACTCATTGTTGGTGGATGAACATGGACAATCACTGGGCCGATCCTTCACGACCATTATGAATATGGCTACTTACACCCATGGGGGTTCCTTCTTGTTGTCGAATTCTGTTCCTGGCCATGCTATTTTGGCTAAAGCCGATTTTCTGAAAAGTATTCTGCCAATACCTGCTACAGTTCTGTATGATTTGTGGATCGGTTTCTGTGCAGGAGGTAATAATGGTATTGCGTTTGTGGACAAAGTATTGGTGCATTACAGACAGCACGATAGCAATACAGTTGGTACAAGATTGTCGTCTAATAAGCGCAAGAAAAAATCCGCGCAGCAAGAATTTGAAGAGAAGAAAAAGGAATTACAATTATTGGCACAAGCGCCAGTGAAAGACCCCTTCACCAAAAAGTTGGTAAATGAAATGTTGCAGCATTTTCATCAACGCTGGAGTTTTGCCAGATCAGCTTTCTTCTTCCGTAATTTTGATGCATTGTTGTTCAGTAAGCAAAAGCCTCGATTCCGTAAGAAGCTCTACTGTCTGAAGATGTTTTTTAAGCCCAACTATTAGAGCGGTTTTTTCAGATAGAGTGCGCCCATATCGCCATCCATGGCTTTGTTGCGTTGCTTCATCATCTGGCGGAATGATTTCACTTGTTCTTTCGTAAACAAGCTTTTCTCCTTATTCACCATCCAGCTATTGGGTGCATTCAGTGCGATGTTCTGCTTGTATTGCTCACTGCACCAAACTACATAATCGAAGCTGTCGTAATAAAATTTGTCTACCACAAAGCCTGCTTCTTCAGCCATTTGTTTTAATCCCTGTTCAGATGGAATGAAAATATGTCGCGGTGCATCTAATCCGCACCAATAACGGCCATAAGTTCTCCAGCCATAATTGTTCATGATGGGAATGCGCACCAATAGGGTTTTGCCAGGTTTGATGATCTCGAAAGCTTTACGCAGTGCAGCTTTGGGGTCAGGCATGTGTTCCAGCGAGTGGTGCATCATTACCAGATCGTATTGTCTGGTAACATCGAAGATGGATTTGCGTTCGATGCGCACATTATCATAGCTCACTTCCTTCTCAATGAATGGATCAATGCCGGTAAGGTCTCTGAAGCCTGCTTGATAGAGTTTGGTTAAGAGGCTACCATTACCAGTGCCAACATCCAGAATGGCATCATCATATTGTGCTCCGGCATTTTTCATCCAATCGATGAATTCGTTTACAGTATAACCCAGCGTGAGTAAATGCCCGATGATGGGGTATTTACCAAAAAGAATATGCCCAGTCTGAATCTTGCGTACGATGTTTTGTTCCAGTCGCAACTCCAGATGGAAAGAGTAATAATTATCGTTTTGATAGTAAGGTGCAAAATCTGCTGGAGGATCTAGCAATTGCGCTGAATGACAAGCACCACATTGTTGGTAATGGAAGAGATGGCCAATACCCATTTGATGTTCTTGCACTTCAAAGCTAGTATTGTTTTGCGTATTGCCGCAGATGATGCAGGGAGCTGACATTGCTAGATGCGTTTATAATTCTTGTAAATGAAAAACTGTTTGCCGGTGAGCTCTTCCAGCAGTTTCATCAGTTTTTCTTTTGGCGTCATATTGTTTTTCGAAGGATCGTAGCTGAATTGCCAATCACAAGCCTGAATATGCGGCTGCATCAATGCAGGATGGGTACTCTTGAATAAACGCAGGTAGTCATATTCATGGTAGTTGAATCCATCGCCATGCTTGGCTTCATACACTTTCACATCATACTGGTCATCCGGATAGTAGCGCTTACCGAATTCCAATTGTTTGAGTTTTTGTACAGCTGGTGGTTTTACGTAGCTGTAATGGAAAATGCGTGCATCAATTTCTTTCACATGCAGTTTCTCGCCCTTGGCCTCATTGGCTTTGGATGGATCATCGAATCTGCGGAAGCCTTGAGAATCGCGATAACTGCGAATTTGTTTATCGTTTCTGATAATACGAATCTCATGCTGGTGATACCTGCGTGAGGGTGCATAGTATTGATAATTGCCGTAGAAATTCAAGAAGCGAAATAGTAAGCCTTCCACTTTTGGCTGGTTCAGGTATTGTTCCATCGCAGCACGTATTTTCGGTACATCTTCTTCATGTACTACTTCATCTGCTTGAATATGGAATAACCAATCTGCGTCGGCGCTGCAATGGTCCATACCGATGTTAGATTGCTGAGAGAAGATCAATCCGCCTTGGCGCATAGAATCATCCCAGATGGTATCCACAATTTTTACTCTGCTGTCGTTTAGTTGTTCAACTGCTTCGCGCGTGCCATCGCGGCTATCGCCGATCACCACAATTACTTCATCGCATAAGGGTAGTACACTGCGGATGGCTTCCAGAAAAGGATAGCCCAATTCTAGTCCGTTGCGTACATAGCTGAATGCACTCACTTTCATGCGGGAAAGGTAGCACGAAATAGGGATTATGCAGATATTTGCGCAAATCTGAACAACCATGATGCTGACACCAGACAATAAGCTGAAGAAACTGATTGTGATTGGCGACAGAGTCCTGATTCGCGTGAGTAAGCCCAATGAACGTACTGATAGTGGTTTGTACCTGCCACCCGGCGTTCAAGAGAAAGAAAAAGTACAACAAGGGTATATCATTAAGACTGGGCCCGGTTATGCCATTCCCATGCCTGTGGATGATGAGCCTTGGAAAAACGATGACGAGCAAGTGAAGTATGTGCCCTTACAAGCAAGAGAAGGTGATTTGGCAATTTTCCTCTTGAGTGGTGCCACTGAAGTGATGTATGAAGGAGAGAAGTATTTTATTGTTCCCCAGAGTGCGATACTAATGCTGGAAAGAGAAGAGGATTTATAATGGCTTGAAAATAAATATTGTTGATGGGGTGAATTTTTCACCCCATTAGTTTTTTATAGGCAGCATCATCCATGAATTCAAGCAGGTCGCCGGGCTGACAATCCAATACTTTGCATATTTCTTCTAGGGTAGAAAAACGAATGGCCTTCGCCTTCCCACTTTTTAAAATACTCATATTGGCAATGGTTATGCCCACGCGCTCACTGAGTTCAGTAAGGCTCATTTTTCTTTTGGCGAGCATCACATCCAGATTAACAACAATGGGCATTTAAATGGTCAGGTTTTGTTCTTGCTGCAGCAAATATCCTCTTTTCATGAATCTACTCAACCATCCTAATCCAATGCCTAGCCAAAGCATCCATGTGTGATTCAAATGCGCCAGTTTATACTGTTGATTGGTTAAGCTTAACACATCTTCGCGAAAGCTTCTATGCGTATAGCGTTCTATGAGGAAGTAAAGAATTAGTGCAACAGCTGCGGCAGCTAATAAATCTGACACATCTGTTTGAAAGAAATTGTCTTGGTTCAATCGAAACAACGCAAGCAAACTGCAGACATAAACTATTAGAAGGCTCAAGGCTTTAAGCGGTGACATACCAATTTGGTTATCCAGCACCAGTAAGTGATACCAATTGTCGGTTTTTACTTGCAATCTTGGTGTTGCTACCAATGAAGCCTGATTGGATAGCGTAGTGCTGGCAAGATTAGTATTGTTGATAGGTGTTATAGCGAAGCTGAGTTGTTTGTCAGCGGTCATCAAAACATCTACACTTTCCAATATGGTAAGGAGAATTAATAAGATCAGCATAAGCTTGGCTGGAAGTAATGGTCCTTTAAAATATTGGAGGAATTGCTTCATAGTTTAAATAGTTAGGTCTTGTTCTTTTTGAATTTGATAAGCTTGCTTCAGTATTGTAGAAAATAGAAATAATACAATGGCAACAATCCATGCATAACGTATCCCTGGGTCGCCCATTCTATCTGCAGGAAGAAATTGCTTATTGGTGAGTGTTTCAACCAAGGTCCAGCGAAAATAGCTGACTACGAGGCTGAGCATCATATAAGCTGCTATCGTAATGGCCATCCAACGCATCAGCAGACTCAACTCCATACCGAAATTGCTGGTTTGACTGATTTTATTGGTGAAGCGGAGCATGAGTATCCCGGTGATGATACACATCAAAGCTGTCACAAAATCCTTCGCGAAGGGTAGATAAGGAATCTGCGTCAGCAGCAGTTGCTGGAAGAAATTGCTATTAGCAATGGATAAGTCGCCCGCTTGTATAGGATTGGTTAAACTAGTCGCGCCAATCTGCACAGCAGAATCTGTAAAACTTGATTTTTGTTGCACCGGAATTATGGTGCTATCAGCAAGTGCAATGAGCAGTATGGCGAATAGGCCGAGGAATATCTGTCCGGCAAAAAAGTAAAGTAGATAGTAGTGAGCATTTTTGCCAATGAAACTTTGATTCATATCGCTAAACTATATGTATTTACTGAAAAACAATAAAAGTCAATCATTTTTTCATGAGATTGTCTACAACTGATGGTTTTATTACCTTACCAAAAATTTTGCTATGTCTACGGTTGCAGCATTTACAGAAGCGGTCAAAAGCGGGTATCAGTTTAAAGGCACACACGTGAAAATTGGTAAAGCCATGTTTGATGGGGCTGTTACTGATGCTGATGTTTTCCTGCCATTGAAAACCATGAACCGCCATGGCTTAATTGCCGGTGCAACCGGAACGGGTAAGACCAAAACCCTGCAGATGATTAGTGAATGTTTGAGCGATAACAGTGTGCCTGTGTTGCTCATGGATATCAAGGGCGATCTCAGTGGTATTGCTGCCGCAGGAACAGCGAATGAAAAATTACAATCACGTGCACAACTCTTGGGTATTGATTGGCAGCCTTCGGCTTATCCTGTGGAGTTGATGACCTTGAGTGATCAACCGGGTGTGCGTTTGCGTGCAACCGTGAGTGAATTTGGTCCGGTATTGCTGAGCAAGATTTTAGGTTTGAATGATACGCAGGGCGGATTGGTTGCCATGATTTTTAAATATTGCGACGACAATAAAATGCCCTTGGTTGATCTAAAAGATTTCATCAAGGTCTTGCAATTTGTGAGTGATGAGGGCAAAGCTGAGTTGGAGAAAACCTATGGTAAAATATCTACAACTTCTACCGGTACGATTCTGCGTAAAGTAATTGAACTGCAACAGCAGGGTGCAGATGTGTTTTTTGGCGAGAAGAGTTTTGAGGTAGATGATTTGATGCGCATTAATGAAGAAGGTAAGGGCATGATTAGTGTGTTGCGGGTAACGGATATGCAGGACAGGCCCAAGCTATTCTCCACCTTCATGTTGCAACTATTGGCAGAATTGTATGCGTCTTCTCCGGAAGAAGGCGATTTGGATCAGCCCAAGCTGGTCTTGTTTATTGATGAAGCGCACTTGGTATTCAATGAAGCCAGTGATGCTTTACTGCAGCAGTTGGAAACAGTCATTAAGCTTATCCGCTCTAAGGGTATTGGTATTTTCTTCTGTACGCAGAATCCGCAGGATATTCCTGCTGCTATTCTTGGTCAGTTGGGTTTGAAAGTGCAACATGCATTGCGTGCATTTACTGCTGCAGATAGAAAAACGATTAAACAGGCTGCGGAGAATTTTCCTGAAACGGAATTTTATGATACAGCTGAACTGCTGACGCAGCTGGGTATTGGTGAAGCATTTGTTACCTTATTGAATGAAAAAGGCATTCCAACGCCATTGGTGCATACGATGCTTTGTCCGCCCAAAAGCAGAATGGATGTATTGACAGATGCAGAGATTGATAGCATTATTAGTAAGAGTAAGTTGGTACGTAAATACGGCGAAACCATTGATCCGGAAAGTGCGTATGAAATATTGACTAGGAAACTAGAAGCTGCAGCTACAGAAGAGGAGTCAACAGTAGAGGCAAAGCCAAGTTCCCGTAAAGCAGCACCAAAAGAAGAAAGCATTTTTGACAATCCTGTGGTAAAGCAGATAGGCAGAACCGCTGCCAGTGTGATTACCAGAAGTTTATTGGGTGCGTTAGGTCTTGGAGGCAGAACCAGTAGAAAGAAATCAGTCTGGTAGTCCGGCCTGGGCTTTTACCCAGTTAAGTATAAATGGATTTACTGCATTGCCTGCAATATGTATTGGCATTTCGCTCAGCTGTCGGTATAAGGCCTGCATTTTTAATTTGCGAGTGCCTTTATCCGGCTGATGGGCAATTTCATTAAGCGATTTCACAAAATGCTTTTCAGGCTCATGCCAGATGGCAATCTGTTGTAGGTATTTCTTGGCTTGTGCAGCGAGATAATCCATAATATCGGTATTGCCTTCTTCATAGTGCAACATCATTAGGTATAATCTTACCGCACCTTGGGTTCGTAATTCTACTTCTACAGAAGGGCCATGTAAAATATCGTTCCACATGTGGAGCGCCTGCTTGTATTCTTTTCTGAATAAGTGCACCAATCCGGCACAAGCTTCGATATAGATTTTAAAGTCTTTTCTGAAACGAATATTCTTCTCCAGAAAGAATTGCTGATAAATAGTGACAATCTCTGCGGCGGCTGTATAGTTTTTCTGATGTAGGTAGTACATCAATCCGCACCAGCAGTAATTGTGCATGCGACGAATATTCACTTCAATAGTGGATGCTTCGAAATTCCAGATTTTCTGCAGATAGTAGGAAAATTCATCCCAGCGATTGGCTTTCTCGCAGGCTACTAGAAAATTGTAATAGCTGGCAAGAGGGTCTAGGTTTTGTAAAGGTTGTTTTTCTATTTGTTCCTCGCGTATGAGGATACAGGACTTACAATGCGCATAATTTTTTTGCTGATCGTTTATGAGGTTGTAGTATAAACTCCAGGTAGCATGAAACCTGAATTTTGAATTGTATGACGTATGGGGTTCTTCTTGCATGATTTTAGCCGATACATATGCATCTGCCTTTTTACGTATGGTTTCTGGTGGTAGTACACCTATTTCCATTTCCAATATGGTGAGGTAATGCCAGATATGCCCTAATAAGGTATGTGTGTAAGACACATCAACTGCTTTGATGTCTTCTGCAGCTATGGGATCAAAATCTTTCAATGATTGTTCGTAAATGCGGAAATTTCCAAACAGATATTTTTCTATGTGCAATACATCCATGATCACATAGTAGTATTCATATTGCCATGCTAAAGCTTTTGTTTTTTGAATCAGTTTTTCTGCTTCAGTATCCAGTCCTTTACTTGCTAGAATTTTGATTTGCGAATAATAGTTCCTGATTTTCCATTCAATGAAGTTTTCTTCATTGTACTCACGCATGGCGTTCAGGATAATTTGAAACAAATAATTCTTGGTTACGCCAAACTGTTTTACAAAAGTTTCTTTTCGAAATTTTTTCAGCAATTCATCCTCATCATATTTATCCTGCTCATTAATGGCTTCAAATAACTTGAAATAATTAGTAGATTTTTTCTGCACTTGGCGCTGTGCATAGAGTTTGAAGTATCGCTTCTCTGAAGGAGACAGCGAATGGATGAGGCTGTGCAGTTTATTCATCTCCTAACTGATTGATAATAAATATACTAAACAAAGTATGCAACCCTCTGAAATTTAATTTGTCAAGGAAATGGTCCTTGTATCCATCTGATATTCATGGTTTTTTTACATCAGATCAGTTGGTGAATACGAAGTGAGTAGCAGAATAACTGGTAGGCAGCTTACACAAGTGTTGCCCATGAATTAGCTTTTTGAAGGGGGATTAGCAGACGCAGATGAAGCCATTTATGGCAGGAGCATTCGGGATGAGTGCTCCCCCTCATCTGCACGTGGGGGTACTACAACTTTTGGGTGATTTTTTTAGAATCCTACTATAGTATGAGTACGAGCAAGCCAATCATTCAGAGGTTTGCTATACCAAAAACAACCAACATGAAAAAGAGCAACATCATTCGATTAGAGCATTTACTCTTATTAGTGCCAGCATTAGCTTACGCTATCTTACATGCGTTTTATCCAGAGCTGAATCGTTATATCATGTTAATGGATGGCGCAAGTACACTTGATTTCTATGATGTACTGTTTGTGCAAACTTTGTTTATGATCATTACATTTTTTGTGCACAAACTCATGCAGGTAGCAGGTGTACAATCTGCGCAAATTAAACTATTACAGGTAAGTGCTTCTGTAGTCTTGATATTATCGATGGCTATTGTATTTATCAATATTCCTGATGTTGGCAGACAATGGCATAACCAAATTTTTCCAACACCAGCGTATGAGCGTTGGATGAGCATGAGTTACTTCTGTACGATGGCGATGGGGTTATTTCTGGTGTTACAAATTGGCTTTATTGTGTTCGGTATTGTACGTACGGTAGTGCGCAGTAATCGTAGAACGAAGTATGCATCAATATCTGCATCTTAATTTATCCTTGCTTTAGGATATTACCTTTTTCATCAATCGAGATATGGCGCTCATTCACTAAGAGATCAAGGTATTGCCATATTTCCGACTCCTGATGATTTGCTAGCCTAGACAATAAGTCCTTAACAGTTGGATTTGGCGCCGTTAGGAGATATTGAGCAATAGTTTCTTTGATGGATTTATTTGTGCTAGCTTGTTTTTGTTGTAGGCAGTTATCACATATGCCACATCTTAACGATGTTGCTTCACCAAAATAAGCAGCGATGTATTGGTTTCTGCATGAAATAGCTTCAGTGGTGTAGCCAATCATTTTCTCCAGCCGATCAACAAAAGCTTTTTTTCTGGCATGATAGCGATCTAAATCAATATGCAGGTGCTCCGCTGGTGCACGATTGAGTAAGAATTGTATTTGCGGACTTTCTCTTCGAGGGATATACTCTACAATGCCTAATGCATGTAGTTGTTGCAGTTGTTGTATCATCACAGCTGCATTGGTTTGTAGCAGTCTGGCTATTTGCCGTTCAAAAATGGATGCAGGATGATGCAGAATGCCTTCATAAGTGCGCAGCAATGTTTTAACGAGCGGATCCACACTAGGATAGCCACTTTCAATCGATTCTAAGAGCTCTCTATCAGCAGTAAATACCAGTTTTGATGGAATCAGTCCGCCTTCTGTTAACAAGATATGTCCTTCCTGTTCCAATGTCTTTAAACATTGTACAGTAGTGGAAGTGTCTAACTGAAAACGCTCAGTGAACTGCTGAAGATCAAAGTCAAAGCGGTCGCCTTCACCTAGGCCAACAGGCAATTGCACATAATCAGCAATGCATTGATATACGTGCTTGATCAGCTGAACAGGCGGATAGCGTTGTTCGGGTAACTGTTGCAGTGTGCGGATATCTTCCGATTGGTAGATCGCTACAGCATAAGCGCGTTTGCCATTTCTGCCAGCTCTGCCTGCTTCTTGGTAATAATTTTCTAGACAGTCGGGCAGATTATAATGAATCACCAGTTGTACATCTGGTTTATCGATGCCCATACCAAAAGCATTGGTGCAGACAATCACCCTGA
>DALYHN010000032.1:0-14802 GCA_031970875.1 Chitinophagaceae bacterium | reverse complement strand
ACAGATGTGAATCTGGGCTTGGAATTTAAGGTAAAGCCGAAACTGTCTGTATGGTTGCAGATGAACAATATGCTCAATAGCCGTTACCAGCGTTGGAACCAATATGAAGTATTGGGCTTCAATGTTCTCGGAGGTGTTGTATATTCGTTCCGGTAAAACCTCCTGCAACAATGCAAGATATCCTGTATAAGTACCTCATTCTCAACCAAAGGCTTCAGTTGCCCAGTATTGGCAGTTTTTCTATTGATACCCTGCCTGCTGAGATCGACAAAGCCAATGGCTTATTACATGCGCCTACGCAGGTAATTCGTTACCGTCAGGGTGAAGCTGCTGCAGACAGGCATTTTATCAGTTTTGTTGCTAAGGAAACTGGTTTGGATGAAGAGGACGCGGTACGTGAGTTCAATGACTATATCGCCAGATTACAGCATGAATCTGGTACCAATCATGGTGTTGAAATTCCAGGCATGGGTACATTGAAGAAAGAAACCAATGGACATTATCTATTTCTATCTGATCGTTCAGTGAATGAGATGTATCCACAGTTAAAGCTTAGTGGCAATTTTGAAGTACAACATGCGTACTACCGATTAGATAAACCCATGGCCCACCGCAAGATTGAAGATGAAGCAGAGGCTATCAAGGAGTTGGAGGTAAATGAAGAAGAATTGATTGAATCAAAAGAAGAGGCCGATTATTGGTGGGTATATGTGATGATCATTCTTTTATTAGGTCTTGGCGCCTTGCTCTTTTATTACGTTTAAAACAGGCTATGCAGCGTATTCTTTATAACCAGTGCCCAGCCTGTGGCAGCAACAACATACATCATCAGTTACATGCAACAGATCATACAGTAAGCAAAGAAGCTTATCAGATATGGCATTGCAATGATTGTACACTGCGTTTTACGCAGGATATTCCAACGCTGAATGAAATAGGTAAGTATTATCAGTCGCAGGATTATATCTCACATTCTGATACCCAAAAAGGGCTAGTTAATAAGCTCTACCACCTTGTTCGTAATTATACACTAGGTACCAAGCTCAGACTGATCAAGAAAGTAACGCGTAAAGAAAGCGGACAATTACTTGATATAGGCGCAGGCACCGGTGCTTTTCTACACACCATGCAAGCTGCTGGTTGGCAGGCAACGGGATTAGAGCCTGATGAAACTGCACGTCAGGTAGCTAAAGCGCGTTATCAGACTGATCTTCTTACGCCTGATTACGTATATACGCTCGCAGATGGGAAGTACGATGCTATCACACTATGGCATGTTTTAGAACATGTGCATGATTTGCAGGGTTATTTTCAGCGTTTTGCTGCTTTACTCAAACATGATGGTCGCCTCATTATTGCTGTGCCCAACTATACCAGTTATGATGCGGCTTATTATAAGTCGGAATGGGCCGCATATGACGTGCCCAGACATTTATACCATTTCTCGCCAAAGAGTATGGAATTACTCGCTGCCAAACATGGTTTTGTGGTGCAAACCATCAAGCCCATGTGGTTTGATAGTTTCTATGTGAGTATGCTTAGCGAGAAATATCGCAACGGGGCTGTATTATATGTAGCAGCAGTCTTAATGGGACTAATGTCGAACATGGTTGCTCTTTTCAAAAAGCATCGCTGCAGTTCGCAAATCTATGTGTTGAAGAAAGCTTAGTTCAGCTTCAGTGCGAATAAGGCCGGCCACTTTTTTCCGGTAACATAGAGCACTTGCTTACCACTGTCATAAGCAATACCATTTAGATAGTCTCTGTTAGGGTAGATGGGTTGATTGTTTTTTTCCAGAATATTACTCAAGTCTAATTGAGCAGTTACTGCACCGCTAGCAGTATCAATACGCACAATGCGATCTGATTGATATACGTTCGCATACAATACACCATTCACCAATTCTGTTTCATTCAGGTTGGCTAAGGGGCCATTGTTATCATATACGCTCAATGTTTTTTCAATCTGTAGGTTTTCCGGATTTACGAAGTACACATTGCTGGAGCCTGTAGTGATGATGAGCTGCTTACCATTATTGGATAATCCCCAGCCTTCATAAGCCCAATCCAGTTCTTTGATTTTTTTGAAGGTCTTTAGCTCATACACAAATACTTTATGGTTCTGCCAAGTGAGCTGGTAGATTTTATTATTGAATACTGTAATGCCCTCGCCAAAGTATTCTTTTGCTAAATCGGTTCTCTGTAATGTTTTGCTGGAACTCAACTCAGCTTTACGTAGAAAGCTTTCACCATTCAGACCTGTGCCTTCGTATAAAAAGCCATTATGAAATTCTAATCCTTGTGTATATGCTGCAGTGTCATGCGGATATACGTTTACAATCGTGTAAGGTAGATTGGCCGGTATATTGATAGCAGTCGTATTTTCTGCGCTACTATCCGTAATATTTGTCTCGTTGTTTTTGCAAGCATTCATTACCACAATGGTAAATATGCTCCATAAAATGCGCTTCATGAAGCAAATGTAAAGGCTTGTTACGGCTATCCCGTTAAGAATTTTGTAAGACTACAGTGGCTACTGTTTCTGCCATCATGGGTGCTAACGCTACGCCCATACCGTTGCAGGCGATGGCGCTACGTACACGAGCACTGTGTTGGGTAAATTGTGGACGCTTGTCCTTGGTAAAACCCATGATACCACTCCAGCGTTGTTCAATACTGTAGCTGTATTGCGCGCCGATATGTTTATGTAGAAAAGCTTCTAAAGCGGATTGTATTTCGGGTGTGGTATGTAAAGCTGTTGTTTGTTCTGCAGCTTTATTCACATTTCGGGCACCACCCAATAAGATTCTATTGCCTAGGTTACGCCAGTAGTAAAAGCCTTCATCGAAGTGAAATGTACCACGTAGCGCTAAACCATCAATAGGAGAGGTAACAAGTACTTGTCCGCGCGCGGGAACGGTTTCAGTATCAGTTATAAGCTCTTGTAGAAAACCATTGGTACAAAGCAGTAGTTGTTTGGTATGGATATAGCCTAAACTGGTTTCTGCTACTACCTGATCATTCGTTTCTTGCCAATGCAGCAATGCTGAGCCATGCACTACTTGAATGCCAGCAACAATGGCTCGCTTATGCAATGCTTGGAGGTATTTACCGCTATGGATGCCACCTTCCCAAGTGCTGGATACCAGGGCATTGAAATTACTTAGTCCCAGTTGTTTTAATTGCTCATTTGCAATACGAAATGTGTTGGTATTGCCTGTAACTGATTGCATGGTTGCATTTAGTGCAGCAATGCGATCGACTAGGGTAGTATCTGTTTTGGTGAAACATTCATAACCACCGCAGGCATCAAAATCAATTTCCTGATCAGTAAAGTGTTTGCGTACTTTTTCTATGCCTTTGATACGCTGCTCAACAATATGCAGCATAGCATCTTCGCCCATTGTGGCAGCATCAGACCAGAGTTCTGTGGGACTACCAAAACAAGCAAATCCAGCATTACGATAAGAAGCACCTGTGGGTATGGCACCTCTGTCTAGGACAAGAATCCGCAGATTGGGTTGTAATTGTTTCAGCTCAAGCGCTGTCCACAAACCCATCACACCCGCACCAATGATCAACACATCCTGCGGAGCCAATACGGTTTCTTTTTCCCAGATAGAAATTGTCATATTAAGTCAAAATGCAAAATTCAAAAGTCAAAAGCCAAATATTGGATGACAATATTCAAATGGACTGTTTTGACTTTTGATGTTTGACTTTTTAATTTTTTACACGTTGAATCTAAAATGCATCACATCGCCATCCTTCACAATATATTCCTTGCCTTCAATGCGCAGTTTACCCGCTTCGCGGCAAGCTGCTTCACTGCCATACTGCACATAATCATCGTAAGCAATCACTTCAGCTTTGATGAATCCTTTTTCAAAATCTGTATGGATAACACTCGCTGCTTGTGGTGCTTTCCATCCCTTGTGGATGGTCCAGGCACGTACTTCCTGTACACCAGCAGTGAAATAGGTTTCAAGATTCAGTAATTGGTAGGTGCTTTGAATCAAACGATTCAGCGCAGGTTCTTTCATACCATATTCTTCCATGAACATCTGCTGATCTTCCGGATTCTCCATTTCAGCAATCTGTGCCTCAATATTATTGCACATCACAATCACTTCTGCTTGTTCTGCCGCCACACCTGCTTTCAGTTGCTCAGCATATTTATTGCCGGTATGCATATCGGCTTCGCCCACATTGGCTACATAGAGTACAGGCTTATCAGTTAACAAGAACAAATCTGCAATCGCAACTTTCTCTTCTTTGCTTAAGCCCAAAGAGCGAATGCTCTTGCCTTGCTCCAGATGCGCTTTGCAACGAATCAACACTTCCAGTTCAGCCTTGGCTTTAGCATCGGTACCTACACGCGCCTGCTTTTCCGTACGCTGCATTTTCTTTTCAACGCTATCCAGATCCTTTAACTGCAGTTCGGTGTCAATGATTTCCTTATCGCCAATAGGGTTGATGGCGCCTTCTTCGCGCAGCACATTCTCGTCCTCAAAACAACGGATCACGTGGATAATGGCATCCACTTCGCGGATATTGGCCAGAAACTTGTTACCCAAGCCTTCACCCTTGCTGGCACCTTTTACCAGACCGGCAATGTCCACAATCTCCAACTGGGTAGGTACAATGCGGTTGGGCTTTACTAGCTCGGCCAATTTGTTCAGTCGGGCATCCGGTACATCCACCAAGCCCACATTGGGTTCAATGGTACAGAAACGATAATTGCTGGCCTGCGCCTTGGCGCTATTGCTGACTGCGTTGAACAAAGTTGACTTTCCCACATTGGGCAAACCCACAATACCTGCTTGCAAACCCATAATTGCTTTGTTTTTTTATGACGGAAGATGTTAATTTGAAGGGCGCAAAGATACGTCTTGGCGCCTTACGCACCCAACCCAACGCTTATGGCCCTCAATATTGTCTGGATAGCCTTTTTTGTGATTGCTTTCGTGATCGCATTGGCCAAATTCATCTTCCTGAACGATACAGATATCTTTAAAACCTTGGTGGACGGCATGTTCGACTCTGCTAAGGGTGCTGTGATAGACGTGGGTTTCCCGCTGGCGGGTACTATGATCTTCTTTTTGGGCCTGATGAATATTGCCGAAAAAGCCGGAGCTATTGGTCGTTTGGCCAGGTTGCTTAATCCATTTATGAAGCGCCTCTTCCCGGAAGTGCCCGATAATCACCCAGCCATGGGCCAAATGGTGATGAATTTCAGCGCCAATATGTTGGGACTGGATAATGCGGCTACACCATTCGGTTTGAAAGCCATGGATAGTTTGCAGAGTATCAATCCTGAGAAAGAAAAAGCTACCCATGCGCAAATCATGTTTCTGGTATTGCATACCAGCGGCTTAACGATAATTCCATTGTCGATTATTACTTATCGTATTGCTGCCGGCTCAACAGAACCAGCCAGCGTCTTTATTCCCTGTGTACTGGCAACCATTTGCACCACATTAGCGTCTATTCTGGTGGTGAGTTTTTGGCAAAAGCTAAAATGGGATGGGGTGCTCTTTGCTTGGATTGGTGCATTGGCGCTATTGGTAGGTGGTTTGTTGTTTTGGGTGAGTGGGATGGATGCTGCGCAGAAAAATGTGTTCAGTAAGGTAACCGGTAATATGCTTTTGTTGATGATTGTGGTAGGGATCATCATTGGCGGCGTATGGAAGAAGGTGCAAGTCTTTGATGCATTTATTGAAGGAGCCAAAGGCGGATTTGATGTGGTGTTGAAAATCATTCCTTACTTAGTTGGGATGCTGGTGGCTATTCGTGTCTTTCGCGATAGTGGTGCTTTAACCTATGTGGTAGATGTATTGGCGGGATTGATTCAAGCAGCGGGTATTAATGCAGACTTTACTGCAGCATTGCCTGTAGCCATCATGAAACCATTTAGTGGTAGTGGTGCTCGTGGATTGATGTTAGATGTGCTAAAAGTTCACGGACCTGATTCATTTGTTGGCCAGTTGGCATCTACTTTCCAAGGCTCAGCCGATACTACTTTTTACATCATTGCCCTATACTTTGGAAGTGTGGGTATCAAGAAAGTGCGATACGCTATCTGGGCAGGTCTATTAGCCGACTTTATTGGTGTCATTGCGGCCATTATTATTGGCTATGTGTTTTTTGTACATACTTAACCAGCAGTGGTTATTAGTTTTTGGTTGCTTGTTAGTAGTTGCTAATTTCCCAATCAGGATATTTACATTCTGCCTTATGTCTATAAGTAATCGAATTACTCACTAGATCAATTAATAATTATTAATCATTAATCATTAATTCCTAATTCTTAATTCTTGATCCTATACTTTCTTCCAAAAAGTACATACAAGATTGCACCTGGAATAAACAGTACAATACTGACCATTAGCCAAGTCATTTTTTCCTGTTCTTCGAATTTGTTGCGGAGTACATCGATGATGCACCAAATCCAAAATAGGATGCATGCAATAAGGATGAGTTCAAGGATCGACAAACTGAACGGACTCAAGAGTTCCATGGATGTGCATTTACGGGAAATCAAATGTACAGCGTACAGATACCATTAGCCAAGTAAAATGCTATACATTTTCTACAAAACTAACGGCATTCATAAGTAAAATATTGATCTTAAGCAACGGGAAATTTCCCGTATTTCAGCGGGATTTTTCCCGTTAATACCCCGTTAATTAACGGGGTATTTTATGTGAGATTAACGGTGCGTCATCAGGTTTCGCTTTTGATCAATTTACAAACTGTGGTTTTTCGCAGTTGGTATGCTGCATTAGCCGACTTATTTTACAAAAAAAATGTCATGAGATTGAATAGATACTTGTTGCTTGTGGTGCTTTATTTGATGAGTGCATTGATTACAATCAGTGGTGCTGTGCTCAAGATTATGCATGTTGAAGCGGGTGAAGTGTTATTGGTTGCCAGTTTTTTTGTGACAATCGCATTCTTGTTTGTGGCTTTAGCCGAAATTTTTCGCTCCAAACAGATTCAGACTGTGGAGAAAGTCATGTGGCTTGTAGCATTTATATTCATGCTTTCTGTTTCAGGCTTGTTGTATTTAGTCATGCGCAGGAAAGTAGTAATTGGTGAAACACCTAATCGTCAAATTGTCTAAAATGGCGGTTCACTATTTTACATTAAGGGATGGCAGTATGGAAGTGCATGAGGATAGAATTGTCTTTGAAGATGAAGCTGCTGAACGTAGGGTAAGTCTTATTGTTTTAGTGGGTTCCATGAGTGCACTGTATGCTGCAAAATTTATACTGGCGTATAGAAAAGGCGATCAAGGAGAAATGATTTTTAACGGCATATTTGCTTGCATGGGATTTTTGGCTTTCGTCTTTCGGTATCAAGATCTCCGACTCGTTGCCAAACAAGTTTCTTTTGAAGAGATTGTCTCCGTTAAATCTATTCATCATAGATTTTTCAAGCGTCATGAATTGATTTTTCGCATGAAGAATGGTCGAATCAGGCGAGTGGCTGTAGGTTGGGATGCAGCTGATCAAGCAAGGCTTTGTAACTTGTTTGCTGTAAAAGGTATCCGTATTGAAAATTGATCATTATGTCGATCACTTCCAGGCAATTTTGTATCCATTCTTGTAGACACCCCGATACATGCCGCTGCTCAACGAGGAATCCGCTTGCTCAATTTATTAGGCTCGATGTTTTTCATGTACATTGTTAAGTTTGTTCAGGCATACAGGAAAAATGATCAAGCGGATTTATGTTTCGCGTTAATATTTATAGGTATTGTAATTCTTGGATTATTATTTAGGTATCAAGAACTTCTTCCGGTTGTTAAACAGTTTTCTTTACAAGAAATTCAGTCTGTAAATTGTTTATATAACTCTTTTACAAGAGAGCCTGTGTTGGTGTTTTTATTGAGGAACAGCAGGGTTAGGAAGATTAATCTTTTGGTAGAAAGACAAGAAGATATTGATTTGATCAATATGTTAACTGCAAAAGGTGTTGCTGTGATAGGCAAACGCTGAAAGGTTTTCTTGATTTTAGTTACCCTAAATATTCAGTCCATTCATTGAATACATTTTCCTTCTTCTAAGTATTGTATTCCTTGTTTGGTTTGAAAACGCGTTGGGATGTATTTCAATAATCCGCTTTGCGCATCCGGTTGTAATAATTCCAAGTGTAAGTGTGGGCCTGTTGAATAACCTGTATTTCCGCTTAGGGCTATTTGTTCTCCTTGTTTTACTTTCTGGCCTACTTTTACAGATACTCCTTTGTAATCTAAATGATGATAGCCTGAAAAACTGCCATCTGCTTCATGATAGAGCAGCACATAATTTCCAAAAGGTGCGCAACTTGAATCAGGGCAGCTGTATTTTGAATCAGCTTTTATATCAACAACAATACCCTCCCTGATTGCCAGTACAGGCGTGCCAATTGGTGCTGCAAAGTCAAGCGCATATTTATTCTTGTGCGATTGCGCTCCCATATAACCTTGTGTAATTGGCCAGCAATTTGTTTGCGGCAATGGTAATGCGTAGGCATAGTTTGTGTCTGCTAGTTTACGCACATCACCCAATACACTGGCTATCTGATAGTCGAACAGGTACTCCGCATAGGTATTGTGGATGGTAAATTTTGCTAGTTTTACTTTGCCCCGTGCCGGCGCAACTTTTGCGCCAGGATATTTTGTGTCTGCTTCCAGATTGCTCATGCTAAAGTTGAAAGAAATCGTTACCGGGCAATAGTAGTCGTTAAAGGCAACCAGTTCAAAACTATTTTCAGCTATTTTGATCTGTTCTATATGAATGATATTTCTCTTGTACTGTGCACTTATAGTAGTGATAAGAAGGCTTAGTATGAAACTTATTCCAATCCTGACTTGCATTTTTTGCACAAATCTAGCAGTATTAATAAATGCATCAACTGCGTTTTTTCACAGTTCCCCTAAATGTTAGTAGGCATAAAAATTTGTTGAGTGTATTATATGCCCTTTTTTTCTTGTATTAAGCTTTGCAAAAGCACAACACCTGTTGTTGCACTTTCGGTTATGCCCATGATATTACTGATTCCGGGCACAGGCGGGATCTGTTTGTCAATAATATATTTGGGAATGCTGCTATGCACATATTGAATTAATGATGCAGCAGGATACACCTGTAAAGAAGTGCCAATAACCACAAAGATGTCGGCTTCTTCTGCAATGCTCACGGCTGCTTCCATCATGGGTACGGGTTCTTCAAACCAAACGATGAAGGGGCGTAATTGATGTCCATCCGGTGCCAGATCACCTACATGAATATCGCCGCGAATGGCATAGGTCTTACTTTTATCACGCACGCTGCACATTTTAAATATCTCCCCATGGAGGTGTAAGACCTTGGTGCTGCCGGCTCTTTCGTGTAGGTCGTCAATATTTTGCGTTATAATGTGTACGTCAAAATCCTTTTCCAGTGCTGCTAAAGCTAAATGCGCAGCATTGGGCTCAGCGGCTGCAACATCTTTTCTGCGCATGTTGTAGAAATCCAACACCAATTGTGGGTTGGCGGCAAAGCCTCTTGGTGTGGCTACTTCATACACATTATAACCTTCCCATAAGCCATCGCTATCGCGAAAAGTTCTGAGTCCGCTTTCTGCACTGATGCCTGCACCGGTTAATACCACAAGTTTTTGTTTCATTGCATTCGCTAGTTCACATAAAATTAAACATCTAAGCTCAATTGAGTTCAAGAGTGATTATAAGGAAAAAGCCCCCTTAGGGGCTTGACTTATTGTTTGTTTTTCCAGAAGAAGACTGTACTATCTTTTACGTGGAACCATTCCATTGTACTGTCTGTACGAGAATGAATTTTGAATAAAGATGTATCTGTAGGATCAATCAGCTGGAGTAAGGAGTCATTGAGCCGATATTGCAACTGACTACTGTCTTTTTTGCTCAACCATTGCAAAGTGGTATCGCTCGTGAAGCGGATGGACTGTTCTCCACCTAGCATGGCGGTAATCAATAAAGACAAGGAGTCTTTATGGTGCTTTTGCAGTGCGATACTATCAAGTTGCCATTCACCGTGTAATCCCTTTGTGAAAAGGGCTGGCTCAATTTGCTTACGCGATTGGAAAAACCATAGCAGGGCTGCAATAGCAGCAATGACCAGAACGGTCAGGATGTTCTTTTTCATACATGAGGTTTTGATGATGAATGATGCAGGCCTGCATATATGAATACCACTGAACCAATAGAAGTAACCGTTTTGTTGTGTTAAGTAAAGTATAATTCAAAGAGGCCCCGGATGGATTCGAACCATCGTAACAGGTTATGCTTACCTGCACCTCTACCGCTCAGACACAGGGCCTTATTGCTTATAGACTTGTTGTAAATACCGTTGCTGCAATTGTTTGAAACTTGTTACCAGTAGCAATAACAGGCACAAGGATGCTAGAATCAGGTATGAAATCCTGAAGTAGTAGAGTGTTGTACAAATCAGCACAATTAGTCTGGCTGCTTCGAGGTAAAATATCCACTTCTTTTGTTCAAGGATGGCACCGCAGTTAATCAAAGTAAGCAGTACACTAATTAAGAAAGCGATACGAACTGGATAAGCAACCTGGTTTTCAAACAGGATAAACAAAAACAGAAAAGTTAGCAATATAATCAGTTGACTCGCCACATATTTATTGATTCTGCTTGTAAAAGGTGTTTCTGTTTGTTTAATCCTGAAAGCGGCAATGGCTTCAAGGCGGTAATCGGCTGATAAGGTGTCGGGTTTTTGAAAAAGCAACTTGATTTTGGAGATAACCCCCTTTGTATGTTTCAACGCGATGAATAATTCTATAAAAAAGTGAAAGTGCTGCCACAAGAAACTGTAGGAACGTAGTGGGGTGGTGAGCCCGTATTGAATTGGAATTGCCGGATCCAGTTTTTTAAATGTGCCAAATAGTTTGTCCCAGATGATAAAAACATCACCATAGTTTTTGTCGAGATATTCCGGATTGCTGGCGTGATGTACGCTGTGGTGTGCGGGCGTAACCAGTACATATTCCAGTATGCCCATATCCTTGATCAATGTCGTATGAATGAAAAAGGGATACAATCCATGTATGAGCAGCATGGTGGTAATCATCTCGGCCGGAAAGCCGAGTAAGGGCAAGATGGCCCAAAAGCCTGTTCTAACCAAAGCCTGCAGCACAGTTATACGCGCTGATACCGTATAGTTGAAATCCTCACTCTGGTGATGTACTACGTGTACAGCCCAGAAGATATTCCATTCATGTGCCAGCCGATGGTACCAGTACCAGATAAAGTCTGTCAGCAGAAGTAAAAAGATCCAAGTAAATACGGTATGTCTAATCGTAAAGACTCCGTAGTTTTTTTGCAAGTATTGATAGATAAAGAAGAAATAGCCTGTTATAAGCGCGTCACAAAGTCTTTCAGCAATGCCCACACCAATATTACTCATGGTGTTGTGCATATCATGTGTTTGTTTTTTTAACTGCTTGCTGACCAGGTATTCCAGCAACATCAGGCCTGTAAAAAAGGGTATGGAAATAGCTATCCAATTCATGAGGCAATAATAGGAAAAAATAATAGTCTACTAAAAAGATAGACTAATTTTCTATTTTCGTAAACGAATTGCAGAATGATCCTGCAGTTTTGTACACGTATAAAATCAAATGCAAATGCCTTACATCAATAAATGTTTCATTGTTTGCTTATTGCTGCTTACTGCATATGCTTCAGCCCAACCAAGGAGCAGAACAATCACCGGGGTAGTGCGGTCTTTTGATGATTCTTTTCCAATTGAAGGTGTCACAGTAAGCATTAAGGGTAAACAAGATGTTTCCGGTACGCAGCAGGATGGTATATTCTATATTCAAGTTTTCCCCGAAGACTCTGTATTGGTATTTCAGCATCCTGATTTTCAGCAAACCGTTGTTCGTTTAGGTAATTCAAACGAATACAATGTTTTATTACAGCGTGCTTCAGGATGGGTACAAACCTATACAGGAAATTGGCGTGCAATTTTTACGCAGGCGGAACAAACAGTAGTGCCGGTTCAGCTTTCTTTTGTGCAGACTGGCAATGGGCTAGAATTATTTTTTGTAAATGGGGAGGAACGATTCTCCGGAGGGTTAGTTGATTACCAGCAAGATACTTTACATGCACAGCTGGATTTGTTCGAACAATCCTTATTGGTGTATAAAGATACAGATGGGCAGTATCAGGGTTTACTCAAACGTAATAAGGGTAATGCACCGCCAACTCGTTTTAGTCTGGCCAAATCTGATGAGCGATTCTTGCCAATTCCAGATTCTACCAAACAATACCAGATCGCCAGCAAATATCGTTTGTTGTTTCCCAATGGTACAAAAATAGATACTGCAGTAGCTGTTTTCAGGCAGCATGGAGCGCTATTGCAAGCAAGTATTCTTAGAATTACTGGTGATGCCAGATACCTGACGGGTAGAGTGGATGGCAGAAAGTTCCGTTTATCTTCTTTTATAGGTGGAAGTGTAACAGCTTATGAAGGGGAGTTTAGAGAAGATGGTAGCCTCGTTGGGTATACAATCGGCCCTCGCAACAAGCAGCTTTTTACTGGTATTGCAGATGCTTCTGCTAGTCTGCCTGATGCATATGCGTTGACAAAGCTTCAACCTGATCGAGAGCAACTCCGATTTCAATTGAAGAACGCGGTTGGTGAAATCATATCAAACGATAATGAAAGATTTAAAGGAAAGCCACTGATTGTTACCATTGGCGGCACCTGGTGTCCGAATTGCATGGATGAAGCCGGCTTTTTAGGTAAATGGTATGCACAGCATCGGACAAAAGGTATTGAAGTGCTGGGTATTATGTATGAAAGAGATACCAGCACTGCTTATGTGCAGAAAGCATTTACACGCTTTGCAAATAGGTTCAACATCAATTACCCTCTGGTACTCGGCGGATTGGCCGATAAACAAGAGGTCGTGAAAACCTTACCTGATCTGCAAACATTTCTGGCTTTTCCCACTACTTTTTTTATTGGTAAGGATGGCAAGGTAAAAGCGATTCATACCGGATTCAGCGGCCCAGCAACAGGAGCAGCATATACAGAGTGGGTGAGTGGTTTTCAAGAGCATGTTGCACAGTTGTTACAATAAATTAAAGGAAGTATGTATACAAGGAACTTAGCTGTTATAGCCGGACTGGTTTTGAGTTTGCACGCAGGTGCACAAACAGATGACCGAGGATACCTGGTTCAGGTTGGGCAAAAAATACCAGCAGGAATTGTTTTACAACTCACGAATGATACGCGAGTGCATCTCGACTCCTTGCGTGGAAAAGTGGTGTTGCTACAGTTCACGGCAAGCTGGTGTGGCGTTTGCCGAAAGGAAATGCCTTATTTGGAAAAAGATGTATGGCAGGCTTATCGGGATAAGGGTTTGCTGTTATATGGGGTAGACCGCGATGAGCCTGTTGAAGTAGTGAAAAAATTTGCTAAGGACATCAAGGTCAGCTATCCATTGGCCCTCGATCCCGGTGCGGAAATTTTTGCAAGATTCGCACACAAGAATGCTGGTGTTACCAGAAACGTATTAATAGACCGTGAGGGTAAAATCATTTTTCTTACAAGGCTATTCGATGAAAAGGAGTTTGCTGCTTTGCTTTCCATACTCGCCAAGCAATTCTGATAAGTTTAAGACCCGCTTCTTGCTTTAGCTGATATGGCTCAGGTTGCGGGCACTATTTGCTGACTAACCCAGAAAAGTGCTCCAACTGGAGCATTTTTCATTAGTCTACTAAAATAGTAGGAAAATATTTGGTGATATCAAATTCTTCTTTTTACTTCGTTGTAGTTCTTCACTTATCCAGAAAGGCAGAGGGTGTGGCCCGATGAAGCCTTTGCAACCCTTATATGGCGCGCATATAAGAAGGTGCAAATTCCAACCGCGAAAGCGGATAGATAAGTCAGCGTGGGTTTCTTATGTTACAATGCATAACTGAATACCTGCTGTTTGTCGCAGGAGAAGTTTGAAGAGGATTGAACAACCTTAAAAAAACAGTTATGTCAAACGCAACCACGGTTCTCCACAGTATTCCCACTGACCCTTTAACAGGCGCTATTTCCGTACCGATTTATGCTACTTCTACATTTGTACAAGATGCCCCAGGCGTCAATAAGGGTTACGATTATGCACGTACCAATAATCCAACAAGAGCAAGCCTAGAAGCTATTGTTACAAAGCTGGAATATGGTAGTACTGCTGCTGCTTTTTCCAGCGGACTAGCAGCTATTGATGCAGTGGTGAAATTACTTAAGTCCGGTGATGAAGTGATTGCTTCCAGTGATATTTATGGTGGTGCATATCGACTCTTTGAGCAGGTCTACGCGCAGTTTGGTATCACGGTAAACTATGTGGATACAACAGATGCCAATCTTGTTGCAGCTGCCATTTCCCCTGCCACCAAATTGATTTGGTTGGAAAGTCCGACTAATCCCACACTCAAGATTGCAGATATCCGAGCCATTGCTCAAATTGCCAAGTCCGCAGGTGTCTTGCTCTGTGTAGACAATACATTTGCCACACCGGTATTCCAACAACCCCTTCGTTTGGGTGCTGATATTGTGGTGCATTCTGCAACAAAGTATCTGGGCGGACATTCAGACTTGATTGCAGGTATTGTAGTAACCAAATCCAAAGAGCTTGGCGAACGTATTCGTTTTATTCAAAATGCCAGCGGTGCTGTGTTATCGCCTTTCGACAGTTGGTTAGTGATCAGAGGCTTAGAAACCCTACACCTGCGTGTAAGACAGCATGCGTATAATGCGGCTGTTCTGGCTAGATTCCT
>DALYHN010000031.1:0-14866 GCA_031970875.1 Chitinophagaceae bacterium | reverse complement strand
GGATCGCCATAATCGTTTCGGTGAAACGAGAATTTGAAATGAATTCTTTGATCGTCCCAAGCCAGTTCCTGTGCAACCAATATTCCGCTGCCGGCAATATTGGCGGCGAAATCGCCCCAGCTCCAGCCCCATTGTGTAGAGAAGCCATCAAGAATCTCAATGGCTGTTTGATAGATGGCGCCACTCATGCCGCCAATCCAAATTCTTTGTTTGCGCGGCAGCCCAGCCCAACGCCACATTTCCATACTCGCTTTGCTCTCAATGTAGGCGCTATACATATGGCCTACTTTGTCAACCTGCAGCCACTCTCTGTTGTCGTTAAACGTGTGAAACCTGCCTTGCGGATAATTCTTATACCAAGCATTGTACAGCAGAGCCATTGTGCCGCCATAGCCGATGATATTACCTGCTGTAACCAATTGTATGCGCTTTTTATTCACCAAGCTCCTTTGTGTGTAGCTTGAGTCATACTGCGACAAGCACTGTATCGACAGCAGTAAAAAAGTGGTAATGATGAGAAGCTTTTGACAGCGCATATTGCAAACATACGGTGCAATCAGCAGCTACGATTTTCCTGATTAGCGGATGGCTAAAAAGTTTATCTTGCGGATACTCAATAACCAATCCTAAAATCAATAACTATGGATGCTGCCATCTTAGCACGCGTACAGGTTTGGCTGAACGGCAACTACGACGCTGAAACCAAAGCCACAATTGAACAGTTACAAAAAGATAATCCCGACGAGCTAGCTGATGCCTTTTATAGAAACCTTGAATTCGGAACCGGTGGTCTCCGTGGAATCATGGGCGTAGGCACCAACCGCATGAATAAGTATACAGTGGGCATGGCTACCCAAGGCTTCGCTAATTACCTGAAGAAGACCTATGGTGATGCACCTGTAAAAGTGGCCATTGGCCATGACAGCCGTAACAATAGTCGCTTTTTTGCTGAAACAACTGCTAATGTATTTGCAGCCAATGGTTGCGAAGTTTATTTGTTTGAAGCATTACGCCCAACACCTGAGTTGAGTTTTGCGATTCGTTATTTGGGTTGTCAGGCTGGTGTGGTGTGTACCGCTTCGCATAACCCCAAGGAGTACAATGGCTATAAAGCTTATTGGAATGATGGTGGTCAGCTGGTACCGCCCCACGATAAGAATGTAATCACTGAAGTGGAAGCCATTACATCTGTGGATGAAGTGAAATGGTCTGGCGGTGAAAGTCGTATCCAGCTCATGGGCAAGGATATGGACGCTGCTTATATCGAGATGGTGAAAGGATTAAGTGTGTATCCAGATGTGATTGCTAAGCAACACGACCTTAAGATCGTTTATACACCTATACACGGTACTGGTATCACCTTAGTGCCTGATGTATTAAAGGCATTTGGTTTCACCAATGTAACTGTGGTTGACGAACAAGCAACACCAGATGGTAATTTCCCAACAGTCGTATATCCTAACCCAGAAGAAAGCGAAGCCATGCACATCGGCTTACAAAAAGCCAAGGCGTTGGATGCAGATATCTTGCTGGGTACAGATCCGGATAGTGATCGTGTGGGTATTGGTGTAAAGAACCACAAGGGCGAGTGGGTGCTCATGAATGGTAACCAAACAGCAGTGCTAGCTTTTGCCTACATGATGGAAGCACGTCGTGCCAAAGGCATTGCGCAGCCGAATGATATGGTGATTAGTACGATCGTTACTACTGAAATGATCAATGACGTAGCGAAAGCCAATAATGTAGCTTGTTACAATGTACTCACTGGTTTCAAGTGGATTGCAGAATTGGTAAAAGCAAAAGAAGGAAAAGAAAACTATATCGTTGGTGGTGAAGAAAGCTTTGGTTTGATGATTGGCGATAAAACCCGCGATAAGGATGCTATTAGTGCAGTAGCCTTGCTTTGCGAAATGGCTGCTTATGAGAAGAATCAGGGCAGAACGCTCTTCGACAAAATGATTGATCTCTATACCCAATACGGATTCTACTACGAGAACCTGATCAGCATTACCAAGAAGGGTATGAACGGACAAAAAGAGATTGCTGCTATGATGGAAGGCTATCGTACCAATCCTCCGGCAACCATCAATGGTGCACAAGTAGTGCAATTGCTCGATTATCAATTGCAGCAGGGTAAGAATTTGGTCACTGGTGAGTCTTGGGCTATCGATTTGCCAAAGAGTAACGTACTGCAATTTGTAACAGCTGATGGCAGTAAGATATCTGCTAGACCAAGCGGTACAGAGCCTAAGATTAAATTCTATTTCAGTGTGAAGACAGATTTGGCTAGTCGTGCAGACTTCGATGCCAAGCTGGCTGAGCTGGAAAATAAGATCAATGGTATCGTTAAAGACATGCAGTTGAAATAGCATAGTCATACCTTATACATGAATGCCGCCTAGTGCGGCATTTTTTGTGCATAGTTAATTGCTTAGCTGAATTCTTGTTCACAAGCAGCGATGTTCAGAAAAGTTCTTGAGTAGGAATATTACATTTGTTTGACATGAGGAAGTTTGAAGACACATATCAGCATAAGGGCTTACGTAAAAAGTTGGTAGAACTATTACGTGAGAAAGGCATTACAGATGAAGCTGTGCTTACAGCAATAGGCAATATTCCGAGACATTTTTTTCTGGATTCTGCTTTTGATAAGATCGCGTATGAAGACAGGGCTTTTCCAATAGGAGAGGGGCAAACCATTTCTCAACCATACACGGTTGCGTATCAGTCGCAGTTATTGCAAATCAAAAAAGGGGATAGGGTGTTAGAAATTGGTACGGGTAGTTTTTATCAAGCT
The DNA here is from genome assembly GCA_031970875.1 of Chitinophagaceae bacterium. Lineage (GTDB taxonomy): Bacteria > Bacteroidota > Bacteroidia > Chitinophagales > Chitinophagaceae > JAFLBI01. Next base: position 12,069 of record DALYHN010000031.1, on the reverse strand, counting down.
GCTGTACTTGCTGAAGTGGGTGCATGGGTACATACTATTGAGCGACAAAAAAAGCTTTATGATAAGCTGAAGAATTTTCATCTCAGGAATAAATATCCAAATGTCAAATTCTTTTATGGAGATGGATTTGAAGGCCTGCCTACCTATGCGCCTTTTGATAAAGTGATTATTACTGCTGCTGCACCATTTATTCCACCGAAGCTGGTAGAGCAGATGAAGGTTGGCGGCTTGATGGTTATTCCTGTTGATGAAGGAGAAGCACAACGCATGTTGCGTTTAACCAAATTGCCAGACGGCTCTCTGAAAGAGGAAAGTTTTGAGCAGTTCTCTTTTGTGCCCATGCTTACCGGAAAGAATCAATAAATAAAAAACCCCGCAATTGCGGGGTTTTTTATTTGTGTCTTGTATGATTAACCATTCATGCCACCCATCATACTACCAGCACCGCCGTCCATATCACCTTTTGTGCTCTTACGCTTGAACAAGTTTGGATCGAACTTACCGAAGCGCCAGCTAAAGTTCAGACGTAATACCTGTGGGTCTCTTCTACGCTGGAAAGTCTGTGTAAAGAATGGAGACTCAGCATAAGTTTGTTGTAACTGTGTGCGGAAAATATCGTTCATGCTCAATGTGAGTGAACCTGTATTACCACCTTTCCAAGTGAAATCTTTTCTGATAGATAAATCAACTGCATAGCGAGGCAGGTTGAAACCCTGTGCAGTACCTACGTTACCACCGCCAAACATCATACCACCAAAACCGCCACCACCGCGACCGCCGCCGAAGCCACCACCACCGCCACCAGGAGGTAATACCGTTTTAGCTTGGTAGTCGCCGCTCAACTGGATAGAATAACCTTTTTTCAGCTTGAAGTTGTTGTTCAACTTGGCAAACCAGCTCACCAATTGATTACTCAGGTTGTTGGCAATATTGGTGCCGTTGATTTGTGAGTTAAAGATGTTCACGTTAGCAGTCATATTCCACCACTTATTGATATCCATTCTGTTGGTAATTTCAATACCATAGATGATGCTGTTATTGGCATTGGTAAATGTGTTGAACACCACACTGTCAAATGGCTTCAATGGATCTGTTCCTTTGTACTGGTAACGTGTAATCAGATTCGTACTATACTTAAAGAAAGCGTTGATCAATAAGTTGGCTCCTTTCTTATACGCATTGTTATAAGATAATTCCAATGAGTTCACGAATTCAGGCTTCAAACCAGCATTACCTACGTTCAAGTTCTGAGGATCTGTATAGTCAATGAAAGGAATCAACTGGAAGAAATTGGGTCTGTTGATTCTACGGGAATAGTTGATTTGTATATCTTCCTTATCTGATTTCTTATATGTGATAAACGCACTTGGGAAAAGACTGATTGGAAAATCTACACGGAATGAAGAATCTTTTCCAAGTAGTTTACCATCATAGAAGGAACTTTCAGCTCGAAGTCCTAATTGATAGCTCCAATTTTTCTTCTTAAAGCTATATACACTGTAGGCAGCGTAAACAGCATCTGTATAAGCAAAATTGGCACTGATGCTTGGAATGGTTTGAAAGCTATTGGTGTTATAGTTGAAAAACTGTTGTGTGTTATTGCTCGTGAACTCACGGATCTGTGCTCTTGCACCCGCTTCAAACTTCGAATTATCTGTCAATGGATTTTCATAATCAGTTTGGATGATTACAAAGCTATTGGTACCTGTGCCTAATGTTTTCTGCAATACTGGTCTTCCTTTAATGCTAAATGAATTGGGGAAGAAAGTGGTCTGCGTAAAATTGGCATTGTTCTCGTTCTCACTTCTGTTATAATTGATATCTGCTGTCCACTCATGCCCAGCTTTAGGGAAATTGTGCTTATAGCTGAATGTGGCGCCAGTATTCTTGAATTCAGCACCAGAAATGGCATCGCGTAGACTATAAGAAGTAAATGCACCGCCGATGGTTGAATCGATACGTTGCAATTCATCGTTATTAAAAACACCATTTACATAATTACCGGCAATGGTGATGGTGTTTCTGTTATTGATGAAATAATCGAAACCACCGCGCATGAAAGCAAAATAACCGCTGTTGGTTGCATTACTAGTTTGAAGTACTAATGCTTTACTACTTGTGCCGAAGTTATCACGGTCAGTTGTTGCCGTAGAAATTGATTTACGCTGGTTGAAGTTGGCCGATAAGAAGAAGTTGAACTTATTCTGGCGAAGGTTTAAATCACCACCAATATTAGAGCGCCAACGACTGTCGATACCGTAACGTAGACCACCATTATAACCAACTTTCTTGTTTTTCTTCAGAACCACATTTAAGATACCAGCATTGCCACCTGATGCATCAAATTTTGCAGAAGGGTTGGTGATCAGTTCAACTTTCTCAACGATATCAGCAGGAATCTGCTCCAAAGTGAGGGTAGTAGGTCTGCCATCAATGAACAATTGAGGAGCTGCATTACGGAGGGTAACGTTACCATCAATATCAACGTTCAGTGAAGGAATATTGCGCATGATCTCAACAGCAGTCTGACCAGTACTGTTGATGTTTTTTTCTACGTTGAAAATTTTTCTGTCAACCCCCATTTCGAAAAACTGCTTGGCTGTAGTTGTTACAGTAACATTAGCAAGTGTACTTGGGTCTTCTTCTAGTTTGATATTACCCAGATCTTTATCAGCTTGTCCAAGAAGTTGCTGAAAACCACCATTCTGCGCCAAGGCTTGAGGGCCGCCGGCAGGGATCTTAATATCAAACTTGATTTGTTTTTCCAGCACTTTAAAACCTAAACTGCTCACTTTCAACTTGAAATTGCCGAAAAGTGGTAAGTTTTCAATACTAAATTCTCCTTGCTTATCAGAAAGTTGCGTAGATAAGATGGCTTCTTTCATTCTTTTGCTTACCGTATCAAAACGGTTACCAATCAACTGCACGGTAGCACCTTCAACGCCTTTGTTAGCGGCATCTACCAATTTGCCATAAAAGCGGCCCACATTCATATTTTGGCCGGCCGCACCACCGCGGTTGCCGCCCATACCAGGAAACTGCGAAAAACCAGAATAATTAATTGACAATAAAATAAAAACAAATAACAATTTTCTCATGACTGTATTATTATGCGTAACTGTAAAACAAAGGTGCTTCATATTGGTTGGTGCTGTTTGACTGAATTACACGAACGGTAATTAGACCATGGGGGATGGTGAAAGTCAATACCTTCCGTAACAGGATTCCGCCGTTGGTGGAGCTTATTGGAGGTAGGTGATGAATATCTGCAGCAGACCGATCACAAAACCCAGCACGGCGCCGATGATTTCTACAAATCGGAACTCCTTAGACATGATGCTGTTCAATATCTGCTCTAGTTTATCGGATGAAAAACCCGCAACTTTCTGAATAACAATCTTTTCGAGGTCTAAATCCTGCTGTAAATGCCCCATATATTGTTGCATGAGATCGGGAAAAAGCAGTCTGAGCTCTTGCATGAACACGCCTTTTAACTGCTGGATGGTGTTCTCGCCAATGAACATGCTGATGATGGGCATCTCATCAGCCAATTTCTTCCTCAGGAAATTGTCAATATGGGCTTCCACATGGGGCATCAGCTTCTCCATATTGTCTTGATTCGTGATTTTGGCAGCGATATCCTGAAAGGAAAGTAACTCATTACTCACCAGTTTGCCCAGCTTTTCTGCAAACTGCTGCTGCCTCTTAGGGAAAATACCTTGTATGGTCAGTCCCAGAAAACGCTTGGGTTCACGGGGATGAAACAACATCTTGATGGCAATCCAGTTGGTGAACCAGCCGATAAAGGCCGAAATCACAGGAATAAGCAATAATGAGTACGACATGGTTCAATAAATTAAAAACCCCGAATATTTCGGGGTTTTGTGTTGGGAGATTGAGGGGACTCGAACCCCCGGCCTTCAGAGCCACAATCTGACGCTCTAACCAAGCTGAGCTACAACCTCCGGGTGTTTCTAGAAACAGTGTTTCTTTTAACGGGTTGCAAAAATAAGGCAATTCAGTTTTCCGTAAAAACTGTTTTTAAGCCGATCCGCAGAAAGCTTTGTTAATTGGTGTAAGAACCCCTTCGTGGGTTGGTTTTTCGGTTATTTTTGGTAACACATGAATCAATTCTTACACTTTATGATTAAGAGAAGAGGCTGGGTACTGGCAGTGGTATTGTTATCTGGAGCATTGTTTTTCGCTTTTAGAAGTACAGAATCATCTCCGTCCTTTTTAACACAACGTCAGAAATTATTGGCAGTTATCGGGCAGTTGATCGAACAGCAGCATTACAGCCCTAAAAAAGTAGATGATGCGTTCTCTCGTGAAGTGTTCAAGAAGTTTTTATCAGAAATGGATGGCGATAAAACATTGTTTTTGCAATCGGATATTGCTTCACTGAAGAAGTTTGAAACCAAGATTGATGATGAGATTCATGGTGCGGAAATAAAATTCGAACCAGCGGTTAGTGAAATTTATGACAAGCGCATCAATGAAGCGATTGCTATTTATAAAGAGATATTGGCCGTTCCTTTCAAGTTTGAAGCGGAAGAAACTTTTCAGCAAGATGCAGATAAGTTGGATTATGCAGCTAATGCAGCAGAACGTAAAGATCGGTGGCGCAAAAAGCTGAAATATTTTACACTTGAACGTTATGCTGATCTGCTAGATCAAAAAGAGAAAGCAAAGGCAGGCGATAGTATCTTACTTAAATCAGATGTGCAGTTGGAGAAAGAAGCACGCGAGCGTGTCTTGAAAATCATGAACAAGACTTTCGATCGCATCAAGAGTACCTATAATGAAGAGCAGCGATTCTCAACTTATATCAATAGCATCACGCAGCTGATTGATCCCCATACAGATTATTTCCCTCCGGTAGAAAAGCGTGCATTTGATGAGCAAATGAGTGGTCGCTTTTTTGGTATCGGTGCGCAATTGCGCGAAGATGATGCCGGTGTGAAAATTGCGAGTATCGTACCCGGTGGTCCGGCGTGGAAGCAAGGTGATTTAGGTGTGGATGATTTGATCATCAAAGTTGGTCAGGAGACTGGCGAGATGGTGGACCTGACTGGTTATGCAGTAGAAGATGCGGTGAAATTAATTCGTGGTGGTAAGGGTACATTGGTAAGGCTGACTTTCAAGAAAAAGGATGGAACGGTAAAAACAATCACTATCCAGCGTGAGGAAATTGTGCAGGATGAAGCGTATGCGCGCAGCGCGATTGTAAAGCAGGAGAATCAAAAGATTGGCTATATCTATTTGCCTGATTTCTATGCCAACTTCGAAGACGCGAATGGACATCGTTGTTCTGAAGATGTGGCAAAGGAAGTAGAGAAATTGAAAGCAGAAGAGGTAGATGGTATAGTGATCGATTTACGTAATAACGGTGGTGGTTCTTTATATGAAGTGGTACAAATGGTTGGTCTCTTTATTCCGCAAGGTCCTGTAGTGCAGGTGCGCGATAAAGATGGTAAATCTACTGTACTCTACGATCGTGATCCTTCTGTGTTGTACGATGGTCCGCTGGCTGTGATGGTGAACGAATTCAGTGCTTCAGCGAGTGAGATTTTTGCCGCGGCAATACAAGACTATAAGCGTGGTGTAGTAATTGGTAGCACATCTACATTCGGTAAAGGAACAGTGCAAAGAAATGTGCCTGTTGGTCGCCCATTGGATTTTGTTTCTGGCAGAACAGATATGGGTGCATTAAAGCTGACATTCCAAAAATTCTATCGAGTGAGTGGGGCATCTACGCAATTGAAAGGTGTAGTGCCTGATCTGGTTTTACCGGATGTACTGGAGAATTACAAATTGCGTGAAAAAGATCGTCCTAATGCTTTGGCATGGGATGAAATTGCTGCTTCACAATTCAATGCATGGAAAGGCTATAACAATTTTGCGCCGATTGTAAGTTCAGTTAAAGCAACTGTTGATAATGGTTCCAATTTTTCTGTCTTAAAGAGTAATCTTGACTGGTTAACCAAGTATCAGGAAGCACCCGTGCCTCTGAGTCTGGTGAAATACAAAGAAAATCAACAGCGTATTCGTGAAACTGTTAATCAGAATTCGAATTTGTTGAAGCTGAAAGATGAATTGGCAGTAGAAGTGTGCTCTATGGATAGAGTAAAATTCTTCAGTAATCCAGATAAGCCCAAAGGCGAGCGTTACCAAGCTTGGTTGCGTGGCGTAAAAGGTGATATGTATATTGATCAGTCGACAAAGATTGTTAGCCAACTGGCCAAAGCTCAAAAAGCAGTAACAGCGGCAAAATGATCAATCATATTTAAATGGAATGCCCACGAAAGTGGGCTTTTTCATGCGCCCATGTATCTCTAAGACCCGTTATATTTGTGCACATGAAGCAGTTGCTTGATAATGAGAAGCGCTGGTATGCCTTGTATACCAAGCCGAAGTGGGAGAAAAAAGTGGACAGCATACTGATCCGCAAAGGCATTGAAAGTTGGTGCCCGCTACAGAAAGTGGAAAGGCAGTGGAGCGATCGTAAGAAAGTAGTGGAAATGCCTTTGTTCAAATCCTATGTTTTTGTGCGTGTTACTGAAGCTGAGCGCTTGTCTGTGTTGATGACAGATGGTGTACTCAATTTCGTATACTATGTAGGTAAGCCAGCTGTTATTCGTGATGAAGAAATTGACCTGATTAAAGCATACTTAGCAGAAAAGCAGGCACAACTGTCGGTAATCTCTATGGAAGGCTTTGAGCAGGATATGCAGGTTGAAATCAATTACGGTGTATTTATGGGTAATGTGGGTACGGTGATTCGTGGCGGCCGTAAAAAAGTATTCGTGAAACTGCAGAGTCTTGGTCAGGTAATGGTGGTTGAGTTTCCTGCTGAATACCTCAGTCCTGTTCAATAAATCAGGCAAATAAGAACATGCCTTTTTCTTTTTTCAAATCGAAGCGTGTAACACCTGATCTCTCTTTTATTGGAGTGGATATGCATTCGCATTTGTTACCGGGTTTGGATGATGGAGTACAATATGTAGCAGATAGCGTGCGATTCATTGCTACGCTAAAAGAAATGGGCTATCACCATTTTGTCTGCACACCGCATATACTGCATGGTATTCATCCAAATTCTCCTGAGACCATTTTGCCTGCACTAGATATCATGCAAAAAGCTTTGCAAGAAGCAAATGTACAAGTAGGTACAGGTGCTGCAGCTGAGTATATGGTTGATTTGGAAATGGAAGAAGCATTGAAAAAGCATCAAACTGTTTTGCCTTTAGGTAAGCAATATGTGTTGATTGAAATGTCTTACGCTGCACCTTCGTCTAATATTGAATCAACAATATTTGAATTGCAATTGCAAGGGTATAAGCCAGTGCTGGCGCATCCTGAGCGATATAATTTCTTTCATCACATGCCTGCGCAATTAACTAGGTTGCGTGATATGGGCTGCTTGTTACAGTTGAATTTGTTGTCACTCTCTGATTATTACGGCACAGGTGTGCGTCGCTTTGCGGAAAAGCTGGTCAAAGAAAACCAAATCGATTTTGCGGGAACTGATTTGCATCATCAAAGACATTTAGATGCATTGATTGAGCTGGCTTCTCAAAAAAGTTTCTATCAATTATTGCAACCTTTGAAGCTTCGAAATCAGGAATTAGCGTAAAGTCCAGTCGATGATTTGATTCGCCCATTCTGCGCGATAAGGTGTTTGCACACGGATATAATTATCGGTATAGCCTTCCATCAAGCCATTTTTTTCATGTCCTTCAAACAAGACTTTTCTTGTTTCACCAAGATGTTGCTGATTGAAGAAATTCTGTTTCATGAAAGATAAATTGCGCAATACTTTGTTGCGTTCATGCCTTTCATGCATGGGTACAATGGGCTTGATATCCAGTGCCTTGGTATTGGCTCTTTCAGAATAAGTAAATACGTGCAGATAAGACACATCAATGCTGTGCAGAAAATCAAATGTCTCTTGAAAATCTTCTTGTGTTTCACCGGGTGTGCCTACAATGACATCTACGCCAATCGCACAATGCGGCATCAGGCTTTTGATGTATGCTACACGTTCAGCGTATAGTTCGCGCTTATAGCGTCGGCGCATCAGTCCTAATATTTTATTGCTGCCGCTTTGTAGTGGAATATGGAAATGCGGCATGAAAGACCTGCTCTTGGCTACATAAGCAATGATCTCATCCGTCAACAAATTCGGTTCGATAGATGAGATGCGGTAACGTTCAATGCCTGACACAGCATCCAAAGCTTGTACTAAATCATAGAAAGTCTCTTGGTGCTGTTTGTTACCATCGGGTCCCTTACCAAAATCGCCGAGGTTTACACCGGTGAGCACGATTTCTTTGACACCATTCGCAGCCAATTGCTCGGCGTTGGCAACCACATTCGCAACAGTATCGCTTCTGCTTTTGCCGCGTGCCATGGGAATGGTGCAGAAAGAACAGTTATAATCACAGCCATCCTGCACTTTCAAAAAAGTACGGGTTCTGTCATTAATCGAGAAAGAAGCAGTAAAGCCTGATACATCTTCAATATCGCAACTGCAAATTTTAGCATCGTTCTGCTTAGACAGTTCGCGCAGATGCTGAGTAATATTGAATTTTTCAGCAGCGCCCAATACTAAATCCACGCCGGGAATAGAAGCAATCTCTTTTGGTTTCAACTGGGCATAACAGCCTGTAATCACCACCAGACTTTCCGGCGCTTTGCGTTGGATTCTGCGTACCAACTGTCGGCATTCCTTGTCTGCATTGTCTGTAACCGAGCAGGTATTGATCACATACACATCGGCCTGGTCATCAAAAGAACGCTTCTCAAAGCCATCTGCCTCCAGTAATCTGGATAGGGTGGATGTCTCTGAGAAATTCAGTTTACAGCCTAGTGTATGAAATGCAACGGAACGCTTTTCGGTCATAGGGCTGCAAAGATAAGGGCCAGTATCTCTCTGGCAGAAGCATAAATTGGTCTTTATTGATTTTCAGCGCCTTGCGTCCCATAAAAATTAACAACAATTTCAGGCCAGCTACTGTGCATATGTCCTTGTTTTTTTGGGCTTTAAGGGCCTTTCAGGTATTTTCGTCCCTCTCTATTTAAACCAAAACCATATGCAGTTTAACAGGATTAACAATATTACTGGCTGGGTAGTCGCTTTGATTGCTTGTACCGTATACATTCTTACCGCTGAAGCAGGTGGCAGTTTGTGGGATTGTGGTGAGTTTGTGAGCAGCTGTTTCAAAGTGCAGATTCCACACCCGCCCGGTGCGCCCTTGTTTGTTTTATTGGGCCGTTTGTTCATTGTGTTCTTCGGTAATGATCCTTTAACTGCCGCTAAAGCCGTGAACGTGATGAGTGCATTGGCGAGTGGTTTTACGATTCTTTTCTTATTCTGGACAATCACACACTTTGCACGTCGTATCGTCAATGTTGGTGTAAAAGATGTGTTGACTACATCTCAGGCTTGGAGCATCATGGGTGCTGGTATTGTTGGTGCCCTCGCTTATACATTCTCTGATTCATTTTGGTATAGTGCCGTAGAAGGTGAAGTATATGCTTTGAGTTCTTTCTTCACTGCATTGGTATTCTGGGCCATCCTCAAATGGGAACACCAGGCAGATGAGCCAGGCGCAGATAAGTGGATTGTCTTCATCTTCTTTATGATGGGTCTTTCCATCGGTGTACACTTATTGAACCTCTTGACCATCCCGGCAATTGTGATGGTGTATTATTTTAAGAAGCGTGCTTCTTTCAATTATGCATTGATCCGTAAATGGTTTGTTCGTCTCACCTTGATTGGTGGTGCTGCCGGTTTTGTATTAGCCTTGATTGGTGCTTCAGCAGAAGCCAACCCTGAGCGTGGCCTGTCAACAGATTCTACTTTGGCCGGACTGGTATTATTGGGTACAGGTATTGCCATCGGTTTACTCTACCTGATTGAAGGCTGGAACAAAGAGAAGAAAGATTACTACGGTGGTATCTATATCTTCTTCATTCTCTCTTGTATCATCACTGGTGTGGTACAAGTGGGCGTGATTCAATATTCTATTAAAGCGGCCGGTTTCTTCGACCGCACATTCGTGAATAGTTTTGGTCTGCCTTTCTTCAGTGGCTTTGCATTCTTCTTTGCACTACTTGCTGCCTTGGTTTGGTATGGGTTGAAATATGCAGACAAAAAGCAATGGTCATTCCTGCGCTTAGGTCTATGGTGCTTTACTTTTATGCTGATTGGTTACAGCACTTATGTGACTACTATGATCCGCAGTAGTGCAGATCCTGCAGTAGATATGTATAATGTAGACAATCCAATGAGCTTGGTAGGTTATTTGGGTCGTGAGCAGTATGGCGATTTTCCGCTGTTGTATGGTCAGAAGTTTACTGCACAGCCTTATGACTACAAAGAGACAAGTACTAAGTATCAAAAGGGTAAGGATAAATATATTGAGATTGGAAAGGATGGTCATTATGTATACGCTGCTGAAGACAAAATGGTCTTGCCACGTGTATGGGATGCCAGCAATGATCAGAACCATGCCGATTACTATGCTTACTATTTAGGTATCAATCGTATGAAGGATGGTACTTGGGAGCGTAGTCCTAATCAGATGGATAACCTCAAGTTCTTCTTTGGCTATCAAACATACTGGATGTACTTCCGCTATTTCATGTGGAACTTCGCAGGTAAGCAAAACGATGTACAAGGTTTGTTTGCTGGTAATGTGCGCGATGGTAACTGGATTACCGGCATTTCTTTCATTGATAAGATGATGTATGGCGATCAAAGCATGCTGCCAGACAGTTTGAAAAACAACAAAGCCAATAACAAATTATTCTTATTGCCATTCTTGTTGGGCTTCTTTGGTTTGTTCTTCCACTATAAGCACAAAGGCGATGATTTCTTGGTGAATATGTTGTTGTTCTTCTTTACAGGTATGGCCATTGTATTGTACCTGAACCAAGCAGGTTATCAGCCACGTGAGCGCGATTATGCATATGTAGGAAGCTTCTATGCTTTTGCTGTTTGGATTGGTATTGGTGTGTTGCAAGTGCGCGATTGGTTGTCGAAAGCACTCAAAGGTGCGGCACCGGCTATTGCAACAGTTATCTGCCTATTGGCTGTACCGGCATTGATGGCACAGCAGGAATGGGATGACCATGATCGTAGTAAAAAACAATTAGCGCGTGATTTGGCTAAAAACTATCTGGAGAGCTGTGCGCCTAATGCCATTTTATTCTGCTTCGGTGATAATGATACTTATCCGCTTTGGTATGCGCAGGAAGTTGAAGGTATTCGTAGAGATGTTCGTGTGATCAACTATAGTTTATTGGGTATCGACTGGTATATCAACCAGCTTCGTTACAAAGTGAATGAGAGTGATGCGATTGATGTGATTTGGTCTGCAGATCAAATTGAAGGTCGTAAGCGCGACTATGTGGTGTATCGTCCGCAGCCAAGTATTCCTGAAGATCGCTACTATGATCTCTTCGACATGATGAAGAATTATGTTGGTAGCGATGATCCAACTAAAGTAGAAAACAGAGGTGATGATGTGTTGAATACCTTCCCAGTGCGCAAAGTGTCTGTGCCTGTTGATGCGGCTGCAGTACTGGCGAATAAAACAGTGAATGCTGGCGATAGTGTAGTATCTGAACTGCGCTTCGATATTCCTAAGAATGCGTTGATGAAGAACGACCTGGCCGTATTGAATGTGATTGCGGCCAATAAGTGGAACAGGCCTATCTACTTCACTTCTCCTTTTGGTGAACTGGGCTTTGGTGAATACCTCCGTAAAGATGGTTTGAGCTATCGTCTGGTGCCTGTAGTGAACAGTCAGTTCAATACAGACAAGATGCTGGATAACATGATGAACAAATTTGGTTTCGGTAGTGCAGATAAAGCAGGTGTGTATTTTGATGAAGAAAACAGAAGACACCTGAACTCTATTCGCTTAGCTTACTCAGAGTTGGCTGGAGATCTTGCAGCAAAGAACAGAAAAGAAGAGGCGAAGAAATTATTGGAGAAGGTTGATAAAGGTTTGCTGGAAGAAAACTTCCCATATGGTATGGTGAGTCGCGGTAACCAGC
>DALYHN010000030.1:8456-15226 GCA_031970875.1 Chitinophagaceae bacterium | reverse complement strand
TGCGGATAAAGGCATTGAGTTTTTCCTGCGCACGCTGTTTGGTTGAATCACTCATCCAATCCAGTGCATTGATACGCTTGCTGAATGCTTTCTGCAAATTGCTCACCAGTTCATCCATTCTTTGCTTGGCTTCTGGCGGGAAGTACTTCTTGACAAATACTTCTCCCAACAAATCGCGTAAGCTACCATCCGTTATATCCACCATACGCTTCCAGCGTTCTGGTTGCTTAGATGCACCAGAGAAAATTTTATTGAATTCAAAACGCTCATCACGAAATGCTTTGCTAAGCAAAGAAGCGTTTGAAGAAATATAATCGTAACGCACTTTAGCTTTCCATGCATCAATAGATTCAGATGCCAGTAATTTACTAAGCGCCTGATAATACTTTGGCTGAGACACATTCACGCTATCAGTTTGAATACCCATCAACGACAAGTTTTGCGCAATAGCCAGATTGGGTGCCATTTTATCCAAATCTGCAACAGACATCTTGTTATAGTTCTTCACCGGGTCGCGCTGCTCAACAGGTGTCAAGTGTGATGCAGCAATAGCTGTTTCCAATTTCAGTACTGCAGCTGCTGCAGCATCTGCTTTTGCAGCATCCATACCTGTGAGTTTGTTATATGCGGCAATATGTTGCACCAGCTTATTGCGCTGCATTACAGTAATAGAATCAGTCTTTGTGTAATAGTCTTTCTCTGGCAAAGACAAACCAGTCTGATACATAACCAATATATTCTTGGCACTATTTCGCTCATCTGCGCCTACATACAAGCCCAATAAATCGCCATCGCCTTCTTTGAAATTACCAGCCAGTAATTGCAACAACTCTTTGTAATCTTTTACTGCATCAATTTTCGCCAGCATTGGTTTGAGTGGTGCATACCCTGCTTTTTCAATCGCAACTGTATCCATGCCACTTGCATAGAAATCACCTACTTTTTGTTCTGCACTACCTTTGGGATGATCTTTCTTTTTAGATACCTCTTCCAATATCTCGTGCATCTTTTTCAGGTTCTCTTCATAGAGCGTATAAAAACTTCCCCAACCACTTTGGTCATCAGGAATTTTTGTTTGCTTCATCCAACCGCCGTTGGCATAGCGGAAGAAATCATCACCGGGATGTACACTGGTATCCATACCAGCTACATCGAATGTGATGGATTTAGCTCCGTCGTTTTTGCAACCAATCATTGCAGCTGCAAATAAAAAAGGCAGGACTTTTTTCATGTAAACGATTTAGGCAAGAAAATTAGCCAATCTATTTGGTATCTATTTGCCGTTCTTAAAAAAGCATACAAGCCATTATTAAGAGCCCATTCAATTTTGGACAATAAAAAACCCCGACGTTTACCGTCGGGGCTAAAATCTGTATAGTCAAGGAATTACTTGATTTCAACTTCAGCGCCAGCTTCTTTCAGCTTAGCAGCCAGTTCATCAGCTTCACCCTTGCTTACGCCTTCTTTAACAGGCTTAGGTGCGCCATCAACCAGATCCTTGGCTTCTTTCAGACCAAGACCAGTCAATTCTTTAACGATTTTAACTACGTTCAATTTAGAAGCACCACCGCTAACGAGGATAACATCGAAAGATGTTTTCTCAGCAGCAGCTGCAGCGCCACCACCATCACCAGCAGCTACTACTACTGCAGCAGCAGCAGGCTCGATACCGTAATCTGCTTTCAGTACGTCTGCTAATTCCTGTACTTCTTTTACTGTTAAGCCAACCAGTTGTTCGGCTAATGCTTTAATGTCTGCCATATGTTTTGTTTTTAGAAACCGCCTTCATGGTCTGTTACAACTCCGGCGGAGGTTATGGAATATGCTTCCTCTTATCCTCGGAAGCTTGGGATTACTTAATTACTCAGCAGCTGTTGTGCCTTCAGCCTGCTTCTCGTGGTGGTGCAATAAAGCAGCCAGTACACGCTTAGCAGGAGACTGCAACAATCCGATTACTTCGCCGATCAATTCGTTCTTCGTCTTGATCTGAGTCAGTGTCTTCAGGTTGTTATCACCAGCATATACATCACCATTGATGAAAGCCGCTTTCAACAGGGGCTTGTCACCATTGCTTTCCTTACGGAAAGAAGAGATGATCAATGCAGGCTCTTTAGGATTCTCAGAGAACATCAGGGCTGTTACATTATGCAATGCATCGTAAACGCCAGCATATTTTTCTGCATCCAAAGATTCCAGTGCTTTCTTAATGAGGGTGTTCTTTGCCACCTTCATCTCCACTTGCTTATCGAAGCAAGCACGACGCAGTTTACCCACTTGCTCTACGCTCAGTGATTCTGTGTCTGTGATATAGAAGTTATTGTATTGAGCGAACTTTTCTTTCAGCAGCTCAATCACTTCGTTCTTTTGTTCTTTAGTCATAACTAAATTTTTAAAGTACCCGGGTCATTTCCCTGCAAGCAAGGATCACCAGGATTAGTTAGATAATGCTTTGGTGTCTAAAGCGATACCAGGACTCATAGAGCTAGCCATGCTCACTGCTTTCAGGTAGGTACCTTTTGCAGAAGAAGGCTTCAGCTTGAGGATAGCGTTGATCAGTTCAGTACTGTTCTCAGCAATCTTCTCTGGCGCGAATGATACACGACCGATAGAAGCATGCACGATACCAGCTTTGTCAACCTTAAACGCAATCTTACCACCCTTCACCTCATTTACAGCACCTGCTACATCGTTAGTAACAGTACCTGTTTTAGGGTTAGGCATCAAGTTACGGGGACCGAGTACTTTACCCAGCTTACCGATCTTAGGCATTACAGATGGTGTAGCGATGATAACATCGATATCTACCCAACCACCTTCAATCTTGGTGATGAATTCATCCAAACCTACATGATCAGCACCAGCGTTCTTGGCTTCTGTTTCCTTATCAGGCGTACAAAGTACCAATACACGCTTGGTTTTACCAGTACCATGTGGCAGAGTTACCGTACCACGCACCTGCTGGTCTGCTTTCTTTGGATCAACACCCAAACGAATGTGCAAGTCAACAGAGCTATCAAATTTTGTACAGTTAATTTCTTTTACGAGTGTAGCTGCGTCCTTCAGGGAATAATGCTTATTCTTATCCACCTTTGTTTCAGCAACTTTTCTTTTTTTAGTCAGAGACATTGTTGTTATGATTTAAGGTGAATAATTAGTTTTCCCAAGGTGCTTTACCCTCAACGTTCAGACCCATGCTACGAGCTGTACCAGCAACCATTTTCATAGCGCTTTCTACAGTGAAGCAATTCATGTCTGGTAATTTGTCTTTTGCGATCACTTCAATCTGATCCCAAGTAACCTTACCAACTTTAGCACGGTTGCTTTCCTTAGAACCTTTCTGAAGCTTAGCAGCTTCCATCAACTGAACGGCAGCCGGCGCTGTCTTGATGATGAAGTCGAAAGACTTGTCTGAGTAAACAGTGATTAATACGGGTACAACTTTACCCATCTTGTCTTGAGTTCTTGCATTAAACTGCTTGCAGAACTCCATGATGTTTACGCCCTTAGAACCGAGCGCTGGACCTACGGGAGGAGCAGGGTTGGCTTGACCGCCTTTCACCTGCAGCTTCACGAAGCCGGAGATTTCTTTTGCCATTTTGAATACAATTTTTTGGTGTTAACGTTTTCGGATTATTCGAAAACTCCCAAACCGCCATTACTGACAGTTGTAATCATTCTTCTTCGAAAGAACTTTTTGGGACGGCAAAGGTAGTTGCTTTCCCTAGATTGACAAAGACTTATCAAAAAAAATCTGCCCCGAACAAAGCCGGGGCAGAAATATCATTCAACTCATTGATTTACAGAACCAAAAGGCCTTTTGCCTGCACCACAATCTCTTTCTTTGGTGCTTTAATCGCTTCAATCTCAGCCTTAGACTTTCCTGCATCTTCTGCATAGTGGCGTAATTGCTCAACCGTAGTCACTTTCTGCTCAGCCACACCAGCAATCACTACTTCCTTACCATTCAGTGATACAGGCACCAGAAACTTATGATCTTTCATCTTCACCATCATGTTACCATCTTTGGTAGCCACACGAATCCAACAACCTTCCTTAGTACATACTTCAGACACTTTTCCGGTAATCTTCACTTCCATTGAAGCAGCTTTACCCATTTTATTGCCTAGCTCGTCTACAGAGAATGCGCCATCCTTACTTACTTTTTCACCAAAATGCATACCACTGTCAGCAGGTCCTTGTGGCGGCTGCGCCATTGCGATTGATGCAATCAAGAAAGCAGCCATCAGACTCAATAATTGTTTCATACGTTTTGTTTGTGCTACAAAAATAAAAGCCGCAAACGATGTTGCGGCTTGAAATTTATTAACGGCAGGAATATTAACTCAATTTTTCTACCTGCATGTAATTCAATTCTACTGGTGTAGAACGACCGAAGATCTTCACAGTCACTTTCAGTTTCTTCTTCTCGTCGTTTACTTCCTCGATAACACCATTGAAATCATTGAACGGACCTTCAATGATCTTGATGGTTTCGCCTACGATGAATGGTTCACTCATGGTAGCACCCTGGTCGTTCATTTCATCTACACGGCCTAGCATCTTGTTCACCTCGCTTTTGCGGAGTGAAATGATATTACCCTTAGACCCTTTACCATCGGTCAGGAAATGCATCACGTTGGTAATATTGCTGATGTGCTGTACAATATCATCTGTAAGCTTACCATCGGTTACCTCCAACATCACATAACCTGGAAAATAGTTTTTCTCGCGCATTACTTTTTTACCGTTCTGCACCTTGTATACTTTTTCCATCGGCAGGAAAACCTGCTTGATGATTTCTGTCCAACCGCTACGGCTGATATCCTTATCTAGATACTCCTTCACGCTACGCTCCTTACCACTCACCACGCGGAGTACATACCATTTTGTGTCTTGTTGTTGAACTACAGCTTCCATGATCCGCTTACTTGAATAATGAATAAACGAGCTTCAGCAATTGGTTACTGCCAAAGTCCATGAGCCATACCATGGCTGTGATGATAACAGTAGCTACCAGTACAATAACTGTACTCTGTTGCAGCTGTGCCCAAGTAGGCCAGCTCACTTTTTCGAGCAGTTCGCGGTAGCTCTCTTTGAAATAAGTGGCGATTTTATTCATGTTCGCTTTTTGTGCCTGAAAAACAGACAATTTTTGTTGGCACGGGTACAAGGATTCGAACCCTGATCAACGGTTTTGGAGACCGCTATTCTACCATTGAACTATACCCGTAGAAAGCTAAAAGCTACCCCGATTGACCGGGACAGCTTTTAGAGTATGTTGCAAATGTATGGTTTTCATTTGCTTGAAGCAAAAGCTTTTCAGCTAAAGCTTATTTGATAATCTCAGTAACCTGACCGGCACCTACTGTTCTACCACCCTCACGGATAGCGAACTTCAGACCTTTTTCCATCGCGATCGGAGAGATCAGCTTTACAGTCAGAGATACGTTATCGCCAGGCATTACCATCTCAGTACCTGCAGGCAGTTCAACCTCACCGGTTACGTCTGTAGTACGGAAATAGAACTGAGGACGATACTTGTTGAAGAACGGAGTGTGACGACCACCTTCTTCCTTGCTCAGTACGTATACTTCACACTTAAATTCTGTGTGTGGAGTGATAGACTTAGGCGCGCAGATAACCATACCACGACGGATATCTTTCTTTTCAATACCGCGGAGCAGCAAACCAGCGTTATCACCAGCTTCACCACGATCCAACAGTTTCTTGAACATTTCAACACCTGTTACAGTAGAGTTCAATGGAGATTCCATCAGACCTACGATTTCAACAGGATCACCAACTTTGATGATACCGCGCTCGATACGACCTGTAGCAACTGTACCACGACCAGTGATAGAGAATACGTCTTCTACAGACATCAAGAAAGCTTGATCGATAGGACGTGGAGGCAGAGGGATGTAGCTATCTACAGCATCCATCAGTTCAGTGATACAAGGAACCCACTTTTCGTCACCAGCCAAAGCGCCAGTAGCAGAACCCTTGATGATTGGTGTATTGTCACCGTCGAAGCCATAAGAGCTCAACAGTTCACGGATTTCCATTTCAACCAGGTCAAGCAATTCAGCATCGTCAACCAAGTCAACTTTGTTCATGAATACCACGATACGAGGTACACCTACCTGACGAGCAAGCAGGATGTGCTCTTTTGTTTGAGGCATAGGACCATCAGTAGCAGCAACTACCAGGATAGCACCATCCATCTGAGCAGCACCAGTAATCATGTTCTTCACATAGTCAGCGTGACCAGGACAGTCAACGTGCGCATAGTGGCGGTTGTCTGTCTGATACTCAACGTGTGCAGTGTTGATAGTGATACCACGCTCTTTTTCTTCAGGAGCACCATCGATTTCATCGTAGTTCTTCTTCTGAGCCAGACCTTTTCTAGACAATACGTCTGTGATGGCTGCAGTTAAGGTTGTTTTACCATGGTCAACGTGGCCAATGGTACCAACGTTTACGTGAGGTTTCTCCCTCTTAAAGGTCTCTTTAGACATCTTTATCGGTTTTATTGTTGTTTATAATTGCTGTCAACAAGCATTTGCCCATTGACCATAGCTTTTTTTTTCGAAGGCTTTCGCCTTAATTGAGCCGTTGATGAGAATTGAACTCACGACCTCTTCCTTACCAAGGAAGTGCTCTACCACTGAGCTACAACGGCGTTTACCGTGACAGCTGACTTTGTGACTATAGCACTTCTGCGCCGCCTCCCTCACCTGTCATGTACCGAGCGGGAGACGAGGCTCGAA
>DALYHN010000030.1:0-8356 GCA_031970875.1 Chitinophagaceae bacterium | reverse complement strand
GAGCGGGAGACGAGGCTCGAACTCGCCACCTATAGCTTGGAAGGCTATCGCTCTACCAAATGAGCTACTCCCGCGAAAAATCAGGTTACCCTGATTTTCAAACAAAGAACTGTGGGCAGTGGTGGATTCGAACCACCGAAGTCGAAAGACAGCGGATTTACAGTCCGCCCCATTTGGCCGCTCTGGAAACTGCCCCTCAGAGCCACTTGTCGGACTCGAACCAACGACCTGCTGATTACAAATCAGCTGCTCTACCAGCTGAGCTAAAGTGGCCTGTCTATGTTTTACACGCCTTTGATTTTCAGCGTGCAAAAAAGAACTCTCCCCAAAAATTTGGGATGGCAAAGGTAATGGAAAATGTCAATCAGCAAAATTTTGAAAAGAAAATTTTCTGCTAGTTTTTCACACCTGTCGGCAAGTTGCGCAAATCCATGCTATCAAAGCATTTCAGCCAACACGAAACTGCATAAAAAAACCCTGCCCCAACAGTTTCGTTGAGGCAGGGTTTATGACGCTTATGCGGCAAGCTTTTCTTTTTTTCTTTTTATCTGGTTTACGAGTGAATCAAATGCGCTATCGAAAGACTCTTCAAAAGATTTCGAGGATGCTTTCACAAAGAAATCATGCCTCGGCACATGCACCCTGATTTCCACGATCTTATCCTTGATGTTATGCACCACGTTATCCAACTTCAGGTAGACATCCACTTTCAAAATTTTGTCATGAAAAGTATCCAGTTTTTGAAGTTTACGGGTAACATACTCAACCAATTTAACATCGGCATCAAAGCGCACAGATTGAATGTTTACGTTCATAGCAACTCACGTTTTAGGAAGTGATGAAAATATGTGAAAGAACTTAGTTCAGCTTAATTTGCTTGGGACGATTAAGTTAATACAATTTGGGCTGATTTGAAAGAAATGCCGAATAATTTTTGCCATTTTTTACAAGCGGCAGACAATCAGGCTTTGGGGTGTGCTTTACGAAAGATTTCTTTGAGCTTTTCTACTGAATTATGTGTGTATACCTGGGTTGCAGCTAAGCTGCTATGCCCCAATAAAGACTTCACCGCATTAAGGTCTGCACCATTATTCATCAGATGGGTGGCGAAACTATGTCGCAATACGTGCGGACTTTTTTTCTCGATGGTCGTTACCAAAGAAAGATATTTTCGAATACTTGCATAGACTGTGCGACTATTGAGTTGCTTCCCTTTTTCATTCACAAAAACAAAGGGCTGATCTACTGCCGTTGCTGGTCTGTTTTGTGTATAATTTTTGATCGCTTCTAATAATGCCGGTGCTACAGGTATCAATCTTTCCTTATTACCCTTTCCCAATACTTTGATTTGCTTTTGTGCAATATCTACATAGTCCAACTTCAATCCCACCAACTCACTCAAACGCATGCCAGTTGCATAAAACAACTCAATGATCAAACGATCTGTTTTTCCGGCCCAATCATCAGGGAAAGTAACATGCTGCAATAAGGTATCCATATCCTTAGCTTCAACATACATGGGCAAACGCTTGCTCACCTTGGGTGATACAATCGTTGTCATAGGCGATTGCGCAATCTTCCCCTCACGCAATTGGAACTTGAAAAAAGATTTGAGCGCAGATATCTTTCGATTGATGGTCTTGGCACTCATTGCATCCCCCTTCAAAGAAGCCAGCCAACTACGAATCATGGCGGCATTGATGCGGGCAGGTTCTACCCCACCAAAATCAGTTATGAGGTAATCGAAGAACTGGGTGAGGTCATTTTCGTACGAGATAATCGTATGACGCGAATACCGGCGTTCAAAACGCAGATAATCCAAAAAGGGCTGAATCTGACTTTGCTGGTATTCCGACATAAAAAAAGCAGTCAAAGGTAAAACCTCTGACTGCTGAATTTTATTGTGATAAAGGCAGAAATTATGCCTCAATCTTTCCGCTGGCGATCTGCTGCTTGTAGATAGCTTTCAAAACCTCGCCTCTACGCTTCACAGAAGGCTTCACGAAAGCCTGACGTGATCTCAGCTGCAACAACGTTTTGCTCTTCTCATACTTTTTCTTGTACTTCTTGAGCGCCTTGTCGATATTCTCGCAGTCTTTAGAGTCAATAATCAGCATAACTAATATACCTCCTCAGGTAATTTGGGTGAATAAATGGGCTGCAAAGATACTGACCTGCATGAAAATTCCAAATTCATTACGATTTTGTCTTTGCAACGTAATTTGCAGCATGTTTACCGGAATCATCGAAACACTCGGCACCATTGAAGCCATTACGACACAGGGCACCAATAAAACCTTTCATATACAATCCCCCATTTCAACGGAGTTGGCTGTAGATCAAAGTGTTAGCCACAATGGGGTTTGCCTAACAGTAGAAGCCATTAATGGCAATACTCACCAGGTGACCGCCATTGCTGAAACCTTGCAGAAATCAAATTTGGACAGCCTGCAAGTAGGTGCTGTGGTGAATCTGGAGAGATGTATGACCATGCATGGCCGCTTAGACGGACATATTGTGCAAGGACACGTGGACACAACAGCCACCTGCACCAAAGTGACGGAAATGGATGGCAGTTGGCAATATGATTTTGCTTTTACGGGGAATTTCAGCCACCTGATTATTGAAAAGGGATCCATCGCCATCAATGGCACCAGTCTCACCTGCTTTAATGTGGGCAAGGATCGCTTTTCTGTTGCGATTATTCCTTACACCTACGAACACACCAATTTTCATCGACTAGAAGCTGGCGGTACCGTGAATCTGGAATTTGATATACTGGGCAAATACGTGCAGCGTTGGATGGAACTCCGATAGCACGGATTTCACGGATTGTAGAGATTACACTAATTACACTGATTACACTGATTACTCGGATTTCACTAATGGCAGTTAAAAAACTGTATGGAATTTATACAGTCTTGCCTTTGAGTGCACCCGCAACTGCCTGATCCATGGCACGTTCAGCATAAGGTCTGCTCACTTCATTCAAGGCTTCAATTTTTTGGTGAATCAAATCCTTATTATCCATGGTTAATGCCAATTGCAAAGCTTGCATAGCATTGGCTGTATCGATCATTTCCTGTTGAGTCAATAAGCTACTATTCTTTGCGATGAATTTCTCCGTTGTGCCGAGGATTTGTTCTCCTTCGGTTCTGGCTTCCACCAATGCACGTGTTTGAATATCATCTTTAGCATGGGTAATGCTTTCCAGCAACATGCGCTCTACTTCTTCATCTGTTAATCCATACTGCGGTTTCACTTCAATGCTTTGCTCTACACCACTGCGGAGCTCTCTGGCCTTCACCACTAAGATGCCATCAGCATTGATCAAAAAACTCACTTCAACTTTTGGCAAACCAGCAGGCATTCCTGGTATACCGGTAAGATTGAATTCTGCCAACTTGCGATTATCTTTTACCAAATCACGCTCACCTTGATAAACAGCAATACGCATACCACTTTGTCCGTCTTGCTGTGTAGTGTATTGTCGGCCTGCTTTTGTTGGAATCTTTGAATTGCGCGGAATCAAGACATCCATCAAACCGCCCATGGTTTCAATGCCCAAGCTTAATGGCGTGATGTCTAAGAGTAAAAAGTCTTTGTTATTACCAGCCAAAATATCGGCCTGCACAGCAGCGCCTAAAGCCACAACTTCATCAGGATTCACTTCATCATGCACAGGCTTTCCAAAAAATGCAGACACTGCTTGCTTCACCAAAGGAACACGTGTGCTACCTCCTACCATCACAACGGTATCAATGTTTTCGGCAGTCAACTGCGCATCTTTCAATGCAGCTGAACAAGAAGCAATGGTTTTATCAATCAATGGTTGAATGAGCGATTCAAATTCCGCCTTAGTAATGCTCAATGTATCACCATTCCATGCTGCGGTGTACACATCAGCATTGCTCAGCGTTTTTTTGGCTTCTTCAGCGCGCAGACGCAATCCTTGCGCCAATTGTTTGTTTGCACGCAACTCATCTTGCGTAATACCAAACTGCTTTACCCAATGCTGCACAATGGCATGATCAAAATCATCACCACCTAGATACGTATCACCGTTCGTACTCAACACATCAAACACACCGTTGGTAATACGCAGAATAGAAATATCAAATGTGCCACCACCCAAATCATATACAGCGATAGTTTTCTCTTCTTCAGGATTCAAACCCAAACCATAAGCCAGACTCGCAGCGGTTGGTTCATTCACAATACGCAATACATCCAAGCCTGCCAGTTTACCTGCATCTCTTGTAGCCTGACGTTGTGCATCGTTGAAATAAGCAGGTACTGTAATCACCGCTTTGGTAACCGGTGTTTTCAGAATATGTTCTGCTCTTTGCTTGAGTTCTTTTAAGATCAATGACGATAGCTCGACAGGTGAAAAGAAACGATCGCCTACCTGCACTTTTACCAGGCTATCTGTATCATCATCAATCACTTTATACGTGAAAAAATCAGCATGCTGTTTTAAGTCTTGATAGCTTTTACCCATCAAGCGCTTAGCAGAGAAAATGGTATTCTGTGGATCTGTCTCTAGATAGGTTTTAGCACTTGCTCCTACTTCAGTATTACCAAAAGTATCAAAGTGAATCACACTTGGCACCAGACTGCTACTATCGTGTTCTTTTAAAGCAATTGGCTTCTTGCTCTCTGGGTGAATGATGGCAACCAAACTATTGGTGGTACCCAGGTCAATACCCACAATCATTTCTTCCTGCTGCAGACTACCTGTTGCGATATTGATACCAATCTTGGCCATAGTGTGCGTTTTGAGCCGCGAAAATAAAGCAATGCCCCGCGGCTAGGCTTGTGATTTTGGGAATATAACCAATCAGTCCTGCACTAGTTCGGTACCACTCAGGTAATCGTGCAAGGTTTTATCCAGAAAAGGAATGAAAAACATATCAATAATCGTCAGACGTACCAGGCTACGAATAAATATCTTACCCCATCCCGCTTTGCGGCCGTCTTTACTCACCACACTTGAATAACTGACACGCTTACCCACTGTTTTACGAAAAAATCCTTCCGCAATAAAGTAGTAGAAAAACAAGGTGCCAAAGAAA
The DNA here is from genome assembly GCA_031970875.1 of Chitinophagaceae bacterium. Lineage (GTDB taxonomy): Bacteria > Bacteroidota > Bacteroidia > Chitinophagales > Chitinophagaceae > JAFLBI01. The sequence continues at coordinate 3,281 of DALYHN010000030.1, read as the reverse complement.
AACCAGCCAAAATTCAAAGGGGTAAAACCCCAATAAAACACATTCCAGTTCCAGATACGGAAAAAGAGCATAGACAGCAAAAAGACCAGCAAAGTGTCTATCAGGAAATTCAGCACACGTGTTCCGATACCAGTTGTTTTCATGGCGCAAAAATAAGCTGCACAGGCGGAATCGACGCAATGATTACTTTTGCGGCAAATTCAGGATACATGAACCTCATAGAAGAACTGAGATGGCGTGGCATGATTCAGGACATTATGCCGGGTACAGAAGAGCAATTGCAGAAAGAAATGACCACGGCCTATATTGGCTTTGACCCAACTGCAGAAAGCCTGCATATCGGCAGTCTAGTACCCATTCTTCTATTGGTTCATTTACAGCGTGCAGGACACAAACCTATTGCCCTCGTTGGTGGTGCTACCGGTATGGTGGGCGACCCCAGCGGTAAAAGTGAAGAACGCAACCTGCTGGATGAAAATACCCTGCAACGCAATATTGCCGGTGTGAAAGCACAATTAGAAAAGTTTTTGGATTTTGATCCTATCAAGGCTAATGCAGCCGAGATGGCCAATAACTACGATTGGTTTAAAAACATCAGCTTTATTGATTTTCTCCGCGATACTGGCAAGCACATTACTGTTAACTACATGATGGCTAAGGATTCTGTGCGAAAGCGTATTGAAGGCGAAACCGGCATCAGCTATACCGAGTTTGCTTACCAGTTGATGCAGGGTTATGATTTTTACTGGCTCTATACCAACAAAAATTGCAAACTGCAGATGGGCGGTAGCGATCAGTGGGGCAATATCACTACTGGCACTGAGCTCGTTCGCAGAAAAGCTGGTGGTGAAGCATTCGCGTTTACTTGTCCACTCATCACCAAAGCAGATGGTGGCAAGTTTGGTAAAACAGAAAAAGGCAATGTATGGTTGGATGCGAATAAGACTTCTCCTTATCAGTTCTATCAGTTCTGGCTGAACGCCAGCGATGAAGATGCACGCAAGTGGATCAAAATATTTACACTTCTACCAAAAGAAACCATTGATACACTGATTGCAGAACATGAAGCTGCACCGCATTTGCGCACCCTGCAGAAAACTTTGGCAGAAGAACTCACCACATTTGTACATAGCAAAGCAGATTTGGAATTTGCCATCAAAGCATCCGAGATTTTATTTGGTAATGCCACAACAGAAGTATTACAGAGTTTATCTGAGCAACAATTGTTGCAGGTGATGGATGGCGTGCCTTCTGTTGAAATACCTAAAGCACAACTGGAAGAAGGTTATGAGCTATTAAGTTTCTTAGCTGATAATGGCATTTTCCCGAGCAAGGGAGAAGCTAGAAAAATGTGGCAAGGCGGCGGCATCAGCTTGAACAAAACCAAGATTGGTGCGGACAAAACACAGGTGACTACTGCTGACTTGTTGCAGAACAAATACCTGCTTGTACAGAAGGGCAAAAAGAATTACTACTTCGTAAAAGCCGTATAAATTATTTTAGCTGGCGTATGGCTGTCCACATCGTGGCAGCCACTACCCTGGCACCTTCCTGATTCAGGTGAACCTTATCTGTTGTTAATATGCCCTGATCGAGATTTTGCTTGTTATTAGCAAGATTGTATTCCAGAAATGCCATTCTAATATCGGCCAAAGGAAATTTTTTCTGCGCAGCATGATAGCGAATCCAATTGCTGTAAAAATTCATATCGCCATCCATCTCGTTAGAAAAATCGGTGCGCTCTCCTATCACTGCGGGCGTGCATAATACCACCTGAATATTGGCTGCCTGCAGTTTTGCAATCAAGGCTTCATAGAATTTGGTAAACTTCCAAAAATCAGTACCCGTACCATTTAGCTTTTTGTGCCAAATATCATTCACCCCTATATAGATGACTACTACATCTGGTTTTTTCTCTAATACATCAGTTTCCAAACGCAGGTATAAATCGTAGACCTTGTTGCCGCTGATACCTGATCCAATCAATTCGTACTGGTCTTTCAAACCCTGTGCCTGTATCATGGAATCCAGCTTTACCAGATAACCTTCATACTTCACGGCCATCTCAGTAATGGAATCACCAAAAAAAATGATCTTTTTCTTCTTAGGCGGCTGGAATGACATAAGCGTGAATGCCAATAAACAAAGGCCAAGCAATTGCTTCATGTGGTGGGTTATTTGCCACAAGTTACGGATTCACAGAACTGTGTGAAACTAGTCGGTATAAAAACTGTTGAAGGAAGAGAGAAAAAATTTGGAACATTTTAGGCCCAACCCTATTTTTGCACCCCTATTACGGATTGACCCATGGTGTAACGGTAGCACTACAGATTTTGGTTCTGTCTGTTAAGGTTCGAATCCTTATGGGTCAACTACCAAGAAAAATCTCGCCAAATGGCGGGATTTTTTTATTTACACATGTGCTTGTAATTGCTGTATACAGTCTTGCAGACGCTCCTGCCATGGTTTCAGCTGAATGCCAAAGTCTTTTACCAAGTCTGAACAATCCATTACTGAATAACCCGGACGCTTAGCGGGGGTTGGATATGCTGAAGATGGAATGGGATTAACCTGACAAGTCAGTCCAGCCATATCCCTAATCGCTGTGGCAAAATCGAACCAACTGATCACGCCGCTATTACTGTAATGATAAACAGGCTGGGCTTTTTTTCCTGCTTGCAAACCTTGCACTAACTGGATTAAAGCTTGTGCCAGATCTGCAGCATAAGTAGGTGAACCAATTTGGTCTGCTACCACATTCAACTCGTTACGCTCTTTCATCAAGCGTAGCATGGTTCGAACAAAATTATTCCCATGCGTGCTATACACCCAAGAAGTACGAACAACAATACCCTTGGGATGATTTTCTTTGATTAATTGCTCACCCAACCATTTACTGTAACCATAATAATTCAATGGATCAGTTGGATGCTGCACGGTATAAGGTGCAGTACCCTTCCCATCGAATACATAATCCGTAGATATACTGATGAGCTGCTTGCCATTGCGTTCACACCATGCGGCCATTTCACCCACACTGTGTGCATTGGTCTTGAGTGCAGCTTCTTGCTCGTGCTCTGCCTTATCTACAGCCGTATAAGCTGCACAGTTCAGAATATAATCAGGCTGAATCGTATCGAGTGCTGACTGTACTTGATCAGGCTGAGTTAAATCCAATTCCGCTCTCGTGGTAAAATGGAAACGAAACTGCTGCGCATATGCATGCGCAATCTGCTCCAATTCCCAACCCAGCTGACCGTTTCTACCCGTTACCAATATCA
>DALYHN010000029.1:0-15688 GCA_031970875.1 Chitinophagaceae bacterium | reverse complement strand
TACGAAAGTGAGGTTAGGCATGATGCCGGCTGAACCGATGGCCATTTGTATGCCAGCCTGATGTGCTTGTTCCAAAAAATGATGTAAGCCCGGCATCAATTTCAAATGCGGACGAAACATTTCCCGATAAGTAGCTTCTTTATCAAACCCAATTTGATAGGCTTCCTCATCCGTGAATTTACCGGGTAGTATTCTACCAATCAGCTCAGCGCTTTTACCATAGCAATTGGCTTTGGATTCCTCGTAGGTAATATTCGCGCCCAAATCATTCAGGATCTTATGCCAGGCCGAGATATGGTAATGCATATCATCAATCATGGTGCCGTTGAGGTCGAATAAAAAAGCTTTGGCTTGCATGTGGGCAATGATAGTAAATATTTGATGTATACAGATTGAATTGATACTGATGTAGGGGCATAAAAAATCCCCACATTACTGCGGGGATTTGTCGGGATGGCAAGATTCGAACTTGCGACCTCCTGGTCCCAAACCAGGCGCGATAACCGGGCTACGCTACATCCCGAGCCTGTTGAGCGGTGAGGGAGGGATTCGAACCCTCGGTACAGAGTTACCCGTACGGCAGTTTAGCAAACTACTGATTTCAGCCACTCATCCACCTCACCGTCGCCAGAGACAATTGCAACCTAACGAAGCATTGTTCTCACGAAAGGGCTGCAAATATAACAGCCAATCGGGAAAATACCATAACAAAATTCAAAAAGAAATTAGCAAAAGAAAACCCAGACGTTTGTCTGGGTTTTGCATCATCTATATCGTTATGGCTTACATCGCCGCGAGTTGTACTTTTTGGGTCAGTTCCATCACATTCTCGCGGAAGATAGAATCTGTATCCATCAAATCTTTTACTGTCTGGCAGCTGTGGATTACCGTGGTATGGTCGCGGCCACCGAAATGCTCCCCAATGGTTTTGAGTGAGTTTTTGGTGAAAGCTTTGGCCAGGAACATGGTAATCTGACGGGCCTGAACAATCTCGCGCTTACGGGTTTTGTGCAGTAGCTTCTCGTAAGGCACATCGAAGTATTCGCAAACCATTTTCTGGATGGCTTCGATGGTGATTTCCTTACTGCTGGTCTTCACAAAGTTGCGGAGCACTTTCTTGGCCAGTTCCAGATCAATATCTTTCTTGTTCAGTGAAGACTGTGCTAAGAGGGAAATCAACGCACCTTCCAGTTCACGAACATTGGTATTAATATTATAGGCCACGTATTTCACCACTTCCTTCGGCATATCCAAACCATCGTTCTTCATCTTACGCTCCAGAATCTCAATTCTGGTTTCGTAATCAGGCACCTGCAGATCAGCGCTTAAGCCCCAGCGGAAACGGCTGAGTAAACGCTCCTGTAAACCATCCAGATCTTTTGGTGGCTTATCTGAAGTAAGTACCAACTGCTTACCACTCTGGTGTAGGTGGTTGAAGATGGCGAAGAATGCATCCTGAGATTTTTCAGCACGGTTGAAGAATTGCACATCATCAATAATGAGCACATCAATCAGCTGATAGAAATGGATGAAATCGTTGATGGCATTATTGCGGCTATGGTCCTGAAACTGGTTAATGAACTTTTCACTGCTTACATATAGTACCACCTTATTGGGGTGCAAGCGCTTTACTTCATTACCAATTGCCTGGGCTAAGTGGGTTTTACCCAAACCAACACCACCATATACCACCAATGGGTTGAAAGAATTGGCACCGGGCTTTTCTGCAACAGTTTTACCTGCGCGACGAGCTACACGGTTACAATCGCCTTCAATGAACGCATCGAATGTATAGTTGTGATTCAGCTGTGGATCGATCTGCATTTTCTTCAGACCGGGAATCACAAAAGGATTTCGAACGGGGTTCTCAATAACGAGTGGAAAATTCATCTCGTTATTATTGTATGTCTTGATATTACCTGCAGGGAGATCAACTGAGCCATTGCGGTTACCACTGTCTACCATGATACGGTATTCGAGACGGGCTTCTTTACCCAACTCTCTTTTCAGTGTTTTGGCAAGCAGAGTTACATAATGCTCTTCCAAATACTCGTAGAAGAACTGGCTCGGCACTTGAATCATCAGCACATTACTCTTCAGCTCTACGGGAGTGATTGGTTCAAACCATGTTTTGAAGTGTTGCCATTCTACAATGTCTTTGATAATCTTCAAACAATTAGTCCAGACAGATTCAGCAGTTTTAGCCATATCAACAATCAGCGCTTTATAATGGGTTATGGTTATTTTCTCAAGCCTTAAGTTATCCCTTATTTTCCATATTCACACATGTTGAAAAATTTTTGGGACAGGAGTGCGAATATGGACAAATCTTGTTGAAAAAAAAATTTTTTTGGAAGATGAATTTCTCCATCAAAGAACCAAATCAACTTGCTCCATACCACCAAATTTTTTTTGCTGATTTAGGCATGAAAAAGGCGCAATTTTTACAAAAAATATTTCCACGGTTCTGCAAAAAAGTCGTAAACTCCTCTGACAGAATTTTCCCGCTCGCGGGTTTGATTTGTCTACATTTGCGAACATAAACATTCCACATCCACATGTCATACGAGATCATCGGTAAACTGGTAGCAAGATTTGATATTGTGCAACGCACAGAAACATTCAAAACACGTGAGTTTGTTATTGAAAAAACAGAAGACATTAACGGACGCAGTATTACAAACTATGTAAAGTTTCAATGTGTACAAGATAAGACTGCTATGCCCGATCGTTTTAACATTGGCGATGAAGTGAAAGTCTTATTTAATATCAAAGGCACCAAGTGGGTGAAAGATGGTCGCGAGAACTATATCACCAACCTAGATGCTTGGAGAATGGAGACAGTGAAGCTAGGACAAGACATGGGTGGCGATAATGAATATCCATTCCCTGCGGATGCGCCTCCACCAGCTGATATGGTGGACGATCTGCCTTTCTAAACTGCTGACCATTTTTAGGATCAATACCTGACATGCCCACACAGCTTAGTTTCAAACTCAAACCGGCAGAAGCCGCCGATAATGACCTGCTCCGCAGTTATATTGCTGCGCATGCTGGCGTACCTGAAAACCAGGTTACCGGTTTTTACAGACTAAAGCAGTCCATTGATGCACGCAGTCGCCAACAAGTTTGGGTAAATCTTACGCTGGAAGCATTCATCAATGAAACGCCTACCAGCAGAAACATCCAAAGAGGAGTTTTTCAATCTGTACAGCAAGCCAAGCACCGGGTAATTATTATTGGCGCCGGACCAGCAGGTTTGTTTGCCGCACTCAGACTGATTGAATTGGGTATTCAACCCATTATACTAGAAAGAGGTAAAGATGTTCGTGCCCGTAGAAGGGACCTGGCTGCACTAAATAAAGAAGGCGTTGTAAACCCGGAAAGCAATTATTGCTTTGGCGAAGGCGGCGCAGGCACGTACAGTGATGGTAAACTCTATACCCGTAGCAATAAGCGTGGCGATATCAACCGTATTCTGCATCGATTCGTAGAATTTGGCGCTGATGAGAAAATCATCTACGAAGCGCATCCGCATATTGGTACGAATAAGCTACCACATATCATTACCGCTATGCGGGAATGTATTATCGCCATGGGTGGACAATGTTTGTTTGAAAAGAAAGTCACCCAACTCATTCTTGAAAACGACACGATTAAAGGTGTCTCCACCGCTGATGGAGATAGCTTAATGGCTGATGCAGTGATACTGGCTACCGGGCATTCTGCCCGCGACATCTTCCGCATGCTGCGCGATCAGGGTTTGCTGATTGAAGCCAAACCTTTCGCATTGGGTGTGCGCATCGAACATCCGCAGGCATTAATTGATTCTATTCAATACCATTGTGCCATCAGGGATGAATACCTACCTCCTGCTTCTTACGGATTGGTAGAGCAGGTGCAGGAAAGAGGTGTATTCAGTTTCTGTATGTGTCCGGGTGGTATCATCGCTCCTGCTGCAACCAACCCTGAAGAATTGGTGGTGAACGGCTGGAGCCCAAGTAAACGCAACAATGCTTTTGCCAATAGCGGCATGGTGGCAGAAGTAAGCGCACAAGACGCTTTGCGTTACCTCAAACAACAGCAACAGAAAGCCAGTGTAGATGATCCATTACTATTAATGCAATTTCAGGAAGCAGTAGAAAGAAAAGCTTTTCAGGCAGGTGGCGGAAAGTTTGTCGCACCGGCACAACGTATGGCAGATTTCTGTGATAGAAGAACCAGCACCACCCTGCCCGACTGCAGTTACCTGCCTGGATTGAATAGTGCTGACTTATCGCAAGTATTACCCGATTTTATATTCAAAAGTTTGCAAGGAGGCTTCCGTGCATTTGGTAAAAAGATGCGCGGCTATCTAACTAATGATGCGGTGGTAGTAGCCACAGAAAGTAGAACTTCTTCGCCGGTGCGGATTCCAAGAAATGCAGACGATTTACTACATCCGCAAATCAAAGGGTTCTACCCTTGCGGGGAAGGCGCCGGTTATGCAGGCGGTATTGTCAGCGCCGCGATGGACGGAGAGAAAGTTGCCAATCAATTGGCCGCAGTTTTACAAGCCTGATTTACTCACCAGAAGCACCAGCTTTGGCTTGCAGTTTCTTCTCTGCAATCAAGCCATTACGCTGATAGGATTTACGATGTGCTTTCAAAGCAGCTTTATCAGCATCCGTCCAATTCTTAGTGATAGCCTTCAGATCAGGCTTGCCCGCATCTACCCAGGCTGTGTACCAGAAATCTGCCAATAAATCTGCTGAACGCAACAATTGTTGGTTAATGGTTGGCTTCAACGCTTCGCCATAGGCTTTGGCGAAAGCAGTGGTATAATATTTTACTGGCGTGCCGCGTCGCATCTGTGTTCTGTACTTGACACTATCCGGAAACTGCTGCGTGAGTCTGGTCTCAACAGCAAATACATCAGGCAATAATTGAAACGCGGCACGCACCCCCTGCATAATCGCTTCAGCAGGGCTCTTCAGGTATTTGGCTTTATGGCCGCTATTCAGTTGATATTGATCCAACTCAATCTCAGGAACCACGCTTTCCCACAAAGCATGCAAGCCTTTTTGGTTGGTGAGCTGACCATCATAATTAATAGTAGTATGCAAGGGCACGTGGGCATCACCAATATAATGGCCCAGATCGGCTGCATAAAAAAGGATACTATCAGCATTGCCTGAACGGAAAGCTTCAGTAAGCTTACGCTGCATATACACCACATGATAAGGCACATAGCCATACTTAATTAAGGTATCGCGTGTAAACTGCTGTACGGCGGCTTCCCAATCAAGCGGCATTTTCCAAGCTGCAGAATCACCATAAGCTTCCATATCAATGAAGTGCTTGGTGGCCTCTGTTGTATCAGTATTGCGGCGGATATCTGGTCTTGGCGCATTGTACACGAGATAATCCATGTTCTTGTAAAAGAAAGGACGCATACCTGAAGGCAATTGGTATATAGCTACTTGATTTACCGTCTTATGTACCAGAAAGCCCCAGCTAGAAAGGCTTATCACCACTGCCATCGCAAAAATGCCGACCAAAACACGTTTCATACTTCTTGGAGGTTGAGGGCGCAAAATAACCATAAAACCCCCGGTTGTTGTAATAATTACATGGGTGCTGCTACCAATGTGTGCAGTTTCCTACATTTATCAAAACCAAGACCAATGAGTAACATCCTGGAATTACAAAACCTCAGGAAATATTATGCCACACAAAAAGCGGTGGACGATATCAGTTTCGAGGTAAAAGCCGGTAGCATCTTCGGTTTGCTGGGCCCCAACGGTGCCGGTAAAACCACCCTGTTAAGAATGATTACAGGTATTTTCTATCCCGACAGTGGAGACATCCTTTTTAACGGACAGCCATTCAACCCCATCGAGGATGTATTGAAGATTGGCTATATGCCCGAAGAAAGAGGCTTGTATAAGAAAATGAAGATTGGCGAACAGGCACTCTACCTTGCGCAACTCAAGGGTTTGAACCATGCAGAAGCAATGGAAAAAATCAAGTTTTGGTTCAGACGAATGGAAATGGAGAGCTGGTGGAATAAGAAAGTGGAAGACCTCAGTAAGGGTATGAGCCAGAAACTCCAGTTTGTGACAACGGTACTGCACGAGCCCAAACTCATCATTCTGGATGAACCATTCAGTGGATTAGACCCTGTAAATGCGAATTTGATCAAAGATGAAATCTACGGTCTGGCACAACGTGGCTGCAGCGTTATCTTCAGTACACACAGAATGGAGCAGGTAGAAGAAATCTGCGACCATATTGTATTGGTAAACCTTGGTAAGAAAATTCTGGATGGTACTGTAAACGATGTGAAGCAACAATTCAAGGAAAATAAGTTCAGCATCAAATTATCAGAAGTGCCCAATGGTTTGAGCCATGCTGCATTTGACGTGCTGGAACAAAATGCTAATCAACTAACGGTAAAGATTCAGCAAGGCTTCAAGAGCAATGATGTATTGCAATACCTGATTCAGCAGAACCTGACAGTAGAAGGCTTCAATGAAATATTGCCTTCACTGAACGACATCTTTATCAAACTGGTGGAAGGCACTAAGTCAACCACCCGTGCATTTCAACCAGTTCAATAACCTCAACACAAAGTATTATGAATAAAATATGGATTGTTGCACGCAGAGAATTCCTCACTCGTGTACAAAAGAAAACCTTTCTACTCACTACAATCGGCTTACCCCTCTTGATCTTTGGCTTTTACGCAGCCATCATCTTCTTCTCTGTAAAGGGATCTGATGATTATACAGTTGCGGTGGTTGACAAGGCCAATATTTTTGAAGGTAAACTGGAATCGAAAAAGGAAGAAGTTGTTTTCAAAATCGTACAGTCAGATACTGCCGAACTGAAAACGCAGTTAGAGAAAAAAGTATATGACGCCTACTTATTCGTTCCTGAGAACTACACACTCGATAGCGATGAGAGTGAACTGTACTTTAAATCTGGTAAAGCTACAGGCATCATGACGCGTGAAGATATCCAGCGCAGCATCAATAAGCGACTGGAAGAAAAGCGCATGGCCAAGATGAATATTTCTAAGACATTGTTAGACAGCCTGCGTAAAGACAGTGATATCAACTATACAACACTAGCTGGCAAAAGCGATAGTGGCATTAAAGCAGGCATCAGTTATGGTGTGGGTTTCATCAGTGGCATTCTTATCTACATGGTACTATTTATTTATGGTACGATGGTAATGCGTGGCGTGATGGAAGAAAAAGTGAGCCGTATTGCAGAAGTAATTGTAAGTAGTGTAAAACCCTTCCAACTTATGATGGGTAAAATCATTGGTATTGGCGCGGTTGGCTTAACCCAATTCATCATCTGGGGCATACTGATTATCGGCTTGCAATTCCTTTTACCAGTAATTTTCCCTGAGCTGGCGCAATCTATGCAATCACAAGCAGTACAACCGGGGGCTATGGGCGCTGTGAATGCGGCTAAGCAAAGTGGTGCATTAGATGGTTTAATGGCCGGCTTAAGTCAGATTAATTTCCCATTGATTATTGGTTGTTTCATTTTCTACTTCCTTGGCGGTTATTTCCTCTACTCATCATTATTTGCTGCTGTGGGTAGCGCTGTGAATGAAGACCCACAAGATGCACAGAGCTTACTACTGCCTATTACTATGCCCATCATTTTTGCTTTTGTGATTCTGACCAAAGCAGTGAATGACCCCAACAGTCCGATTGCAGTATTCGGTAGCTTGTTCCCGCTTACATCACCAATTGTAATGATGGCTCGTATTGGTCATGGCATTCCTGAAGGGGTATCTGTATGGCAATTATTATTAAGTATGGCCTTATTGGTTGCAGGTTTTATTGCCACAACATGGTTGGCAGGCAAAATCTATAGAACAGGTATCTTGATGTATGGCAAGAAAGTGACTTGGAAGGAAATGTGGAAATGGGCTTTTCGGAAATACTAAATAATTAAGGGCTATCCTGAGTTTAAAACTCAGGATAGCCCTTATAATATAAGTTTTGTTCTTAATGATAGAAAACCAATGGCTGGTGGTGGCTATAAAATTCGAAACAAAGAAGCCATTCATTTTATCACTTTTGCAGTAGTTGAATGGATTGATGTCTTTACAAGAAAAGTATATCGAGACTTACTGCTAGATAGCATACGATATTGCCAAAAAGAAAAAGGTTTAATACTACATAGCTGGTGCATCATGAGCAATCATGTTCATTTAGTAATCTCTGCAAGAGATAATAACCCAAGTGATATTTTAAGAGATTTCAAAAAATATACCAGCAAAAAAATCAATAAAGCAATTATTGCGAATCCAAGAGAAAGCCAAAAAGAATGAATGTTACAGGTCTTCAGACAGAAAGGCCAGGCAAATAGCCGTAACAAGCAGTATCAATTTTGGCAACAAGATAATCATCCAATAGAAATATTCAGCAGACGCTTCATACGCCAGAAACTAAATTACATTCATAATAATCCAGTTGCTGCCGGCATAGTTGAGAAATCAGAAGAGTATATCTATAGCTCTGCAAGAGATTACTACTATGGCAAGAATTGCGGACTTTTAAATCTAGAATTGCTTTAAATGCAGTTGTTTACTGCGCCAGACTAATCCGCACCTGAACACCTGCACGGGTATTGGTAATTGGTGCAGAAGTAGAAATGTAAGGTATCGCTCTACGCTGATCGAAGAAGAACTTCAAGTTAATACGATTATTCAACACATAATCGATTGCGGGCTGGATAGTAATGACTTTCTGACCGCCTGTACCATAGGCATTACTTTGGTCTAAGCGACTATTGCTTTGTTGTTCATCGCGCATAGACAAATCTAATTTGAAGCTCAAATCATTCTCCATGGTTTTGCCACGCATGAATGGCAACTGGAATGGCAGATGAATACCACGCTTACGCCAGCTAAATCCAAACACCCATTCTGTACTTCTGGTTTCTGCTAACTGGAAATCAACCAGACTTAAACTCAACTGTCTGCTTCGCTTATACTCGAACTTGAGGTTTAACTGATTGACAGTAGTGATATCAACACCAATCAAAGGCGCAAATGCCTCCTGCATCGACAAATTGGGTACTAAGAAATAAGGGATATAATTACCACTTACCGTATCTACAAAACCCGGCGCGCCCAAACCAAATGGATCACGGTACAACAATGCACTCGCAAAGCTATTCATGCTTAATGTGCTGTTATAGCCGTGTGATAAAGTAATCATGCTGAACTTTTCAGCCAATGCAGGCAACTTGGTTAGTCCTGTGTAGGTTACACGCCAGTTGGGCTTAGGCAGAACACCTTTGAAAGGATTGGTTCTAATAGTAGCATTGTTCTGTCCAATGAGCGGCACATTGTTAGGATCCTTACCTGTATAAGCAGCCAAGAAAGCTGGAATCAACACATCCTGAGAATAACGGCCATAACCACGTGCATAACCATCAGACGTAAACTGTTGTGCAGGAGGCAGTGATTGCCAATATGGATTGGTAGCGGCAATTCTTCTGGAAATGATTTGTCGGTTTTGCTCAAACTCTCTGAATGTTTGCGAAATCTCATTCGGATTCTGCTTTCTAAATAAGGTGTTCATCGCCATATAAGAAACGCTAAAACCACCGGACGCAAGCGGACTCAAATGCGCAAACTTGCCATTGCTCAATGTGTCTTTGAATAATTCAGAGTAATCCTTATTGAAAGATTTGTCAAGATTGATACTGATATTAAACTCTCGTATCGGCTCAGCTTGTGCGGTAATACTCAACCGCTGCTCAAAGTTCTGACGGAAAAGGAAGTTGAAATTACTATCACTACTCATCAAGCCCCTGCTGGCAAAATTATTCAGCATGGCTGTATCAGGTTGTTTACCGAATACATAGCCCAATCCCGGCGCCATACTGCCGAAATTATTACCCAAGATTTTCGAGCTATCCATAAAACCCGGCAATCTGCTGCGCAAATTTTCAGTGTAGCTAACATTGACATTTTTCACCATTGTCAGTAAACGACCACCGGCACGAACAAAATCATTCATGTCAACAGGTTCGTTTTGCTTAGACAATCTTCTTGCCAAACGCTCATCTCTTCTTTGCTGACGCCATTTACGTAATGCATCTCGGCGTGCCTTGCCTTTCAAATCTTTCACCACTTCTTCCTTCGATGGCAAGCTGCTACCCAGTACAGGTTGCTGTATGGCTGGACCGGGTGGCGGTGGTGTTGGCTTACGTTTGCGCTTGTTTTTATTGTCTTGCACATCCGCATCAGAACGAACAGGTACAGTGAAATCTTCTAAAGCACGCAACCATCTGGATTTTGCATACAACCGTCTGAAATCAAATTCGCCTGTCAGGTTATTATCCTGCCCATTTTCAATCACATTACCTAAGCTTCGTGCAATCAAGCTGGCACCAACCCAATTATACGTTGTCTTGTAGCTATAACGCGCATTCACCCAATCAACCAAAGGAATCTTGCTCAATGGCAATGTATAGGTAAGGTTTGCTGTTTGCTGATACAAAGTATTTCTACCTCCCTTGAGGAAATTGTTTCGAACAGAGTCACGTTTAGGGCCTTTATCGATTCTACCGAATGGTTCATCCACACGTGCATTGTTGGTAGCCGAAAAATCAATATTTAATGAGCGGGTTAAATCCCAGCGCATATTGTAGAAACGATCGAAGGTGAAGAACTTATCGTACGTGGTATCCACTCTTTCTACCTTACTATCGATTGTATTCACAATACGCGGCACAAACTGTCCAAACTGACGATTCACATCTGCGCGAAAACCAATCAAAGAAGGCGTAATATTAAAATTGAATTCTTTCAGCCACTTCAACCAGTTGCTATTGCCTTTGATTAAATAACGCATTGGCTCAATAAATCTCGGCTGACCACTAAATGTATATCCAAGGCCTGCACGATGTCTGGTAACTTTATTCTCGGTTACAAGCGGACTTCTTTGCTCGGTTTGTGTGAAAGAATAGCTCACATCAAAATTACTCAAACGCCAAGGCTGTGGCTTACGCGCTGATGGTGCCAATCTAACATTGGTAAAATTGATGGTCTTTATAGTCGTTTGATCCAATGCTGTATTGCGAATAGAATCGCGCTTATTACCTGAAGTATTCAGCTTACTCTGATACAATACATCTCGATCATAAGGATCATACTGTGGTGCGTGGATGGTTCTGTTGATACTTGCATATACAGGCAATGACAAACCCCATTTTGCTGGTGTCAATTTACCCGCATTCAAATTGGTAGCAATATCAAACTGCACTAGATTGTCACGTGCACGCTCATTCACTCTTTGTTCAATGGTACCAAAACCTTGGGTATAAGTATTCGCAGACACAGACAATGTACCTAGATCAGCCAAAGTCATATCCACCCTACCCAATGCAGCCCATGCGGATTTTTCATCAAGCGCAGATAAACGTAATTCGTTTACCCACATTTCCGCATACATGGGTGCTGTACTAGTTGGATTGGCATTTTCAATCGCCACCAAGATACCCCTCACTTCACCAAGGTTGGGATTACCAAATACGGAGAAAGTCTTGTTACCAATTCGCTCACGATACATCGTGGTGAAAGATTGATTGGTTTGATTGCGACGCAATTTCAGCTCTACTAATTCGCGCAAGCTAAAATCCAAGTTGTTGACATCTGGCCATACAATATTAGCCTGACCAGCAGTATAAGTGCCCGGCGGCGTTACTTTCAATGGAATCTTGATCTCGTAATAATTATTCAGGAAGTCTTGACCCAAACGAACCACCAGATTGGCATCGCCATCACGCAAAGCTGCCTGACCAACAATAGATTCTATGTGCGCAAACATAGAGAGCTTACCATACTGACGCATATCAAAAGGCACAGTCTTGAATACTCCGCGCGCATCACCGCGTGTTAGATTTCGAACTTGAATACTCAATGCCTGTTCATTCTGCAAGAGATTCACACCGTTATTGCTCAGTTGCTGCACACGTTCAATACCGGGAGGAATTACATAGTTCACCGGCTGACGAGCACTATTCTCTTCCAAGTTCACAGCCAAAGTGTTGAAAGTAGTTGGCGAGTTATTCGGCAGCTTGATATAATTACCTGCTGTATCTAAGTTGTAGGTGAATTGACGCCATTGGTTGCGCACCAGATCCATCTTCACAAAACGAAGCACAACAGAATCTTCAAAATCGGTCATATACCAACGCATGAAGCGTATAGATTTAAAGTCGGGAATATTCCCAACTTTTCTACTGTAATCACGAATAGGCACACGGAACAAATACCAATTCTCAGTTCTGCGAATTCCATCTGCAGAATTCACGATAACCGTTCTTCTATCCGTGATGTATTTATTACTACCCACATTCATGTTAGGGAACAAATCAATCTGGTATTCATAATACTCTTCTGATTCATTCAAAGTATTATCCCTGTTCAAATCTTCATTATCCGGATACAAAGTTGCTGCAGGCGTAAACTGTCCGCCAGTAGTAGCGAGAGGCGAGTTGCCTTGTGGATTATTGAAATTCTTATAACGTCCCAGAATACCCGTAGCACTTGCATCATAACTCGCATCCCTGAACCATACATAGTTATCATCAGATGGATCATTCAATGCACGACGATAGATAAAGGAGTTGGTGCCGAAGTTTTGTGCAAGACGATTTAGATAGTTCTGTCGCTTTCTTCTTTCAGCAGCATCATCTACGCCATCCAAACCAACATCCTGAAATGGTCTATCAGCTGGATCATTACTAAAGGCTTGCGTAATCTGAATGGGATTCACCGGTGCCTTACCCCATGCATTACTACTGTCAACCGCTGCGGGTATCGTAGGCGTATTCAATCCATTCTCATAAAACCTTCTACCATCTTTTAGGATGTCTTCACTGATATTACCCAGGTTCAAGAATAATTTACCACCGCGACTATTGGTGTTACGAATAAATGGATCCTGAATCCAGAACTCCACGAATTCTATATTGCCTGTTTCAAAATCTGTTTGATCCAATGCACGCATGATACCACCCCAACGAGCAGCAGGGTTAGTTAGATGACCACTATCCGTAATTTGTCCGATTCTGTTTTCAAAATTGTATGGACCTTTATTCCGTGGATAGAAAGCCATGTCAAAAGTGAAAGCCTGTATATCCGTAATATTGGTTGTACGCTGCGGAAACAACTCATTGGTAAATACCTGACGTACACGAGGATCACTTAACTCCGACAAGTTTCTACGCAATGGGTTATTGGGACTATTTCTATCCTGCAGATTAGGCTCAATCTGATACCAAGCGAGCTTGGCTCTGTTCTTATTGTAATCAACCGAATCTGTCAATATTGCTTCAGGAAACTTAGGATTGCCTTGTGGCGTTGAAGCCAGGTTCCAAGCCACAAAAGGGAAACGCAAATCAATATTGTTACGCGTGCCTTCAAAATCATCCAAATAAATCAAGCCCTGTTCTGCACGACCAATTTGCGGTGGGTGACCGGGCTTCAACAAAGCTGCTTCACCATAAGCAGTGATATTAGAAGGTGCTTTGGTAGAATAGAAAGGCAGTTTATTCAACGCACGTGTTAAGCCGGGTAAATCTGAACGATAACTAAAATCCAAACCAAACATGGTGTTGCGGATAGGATCATCACCATAATTCATTTTGGTAAAGAAAGGACGCTCACCCAATCTTACTGTAGAAAAGCCCAGCGCTAGTTTTTTATTGGCGAGATAATCTAATCGTAAACCAGTAAATCCTCTTTGTTGCAAACCAAAGCCTGCATTGTTTTCAAAAGATACTTGCACAGGAATGCCCGATGATAAAATGCCTTGATTCAAAATCTTTACACTACCCAGGTTATAATCAATTACATAGTCGGCACCCTCACGGAGTAATTGACCACCTGCAGACACTGTTACTGATCCTCGAGGGATATTGAATGTGTTGAGGAAAATTTCAGAACCACCCGTTCCCTTCGCCTGGCCTTGCATCACAAAACGATTCACATTGGCATAAGTCTGTGCAATGGCTTTGATAGAATCGTACAATTGATAGTAAATATATTTCTGCTTCAATGCAGTGGCCTGTCCGTTATACGCCAGTCGATCCAAATCTCTACCAAAGGGCTCCAAAACCGGGAAGACAATACGACCTTGCTGCGGCAAAATGGTGAAGCCTTCAATCCAATCGAATACACCATCGGGCTGTGGATCATTTCGATTATTGAGTCGGTCTAAATTCAAAATACGCAACAAAGGCTGACCTTCTACAGTTGGCGCTGTTTCAGGCAAATATCTTTTCAAACCACCGCTAGGCTCTTCATACAAAACATTCAATTTGAAATCTTCACGCTGAATTCCACCAAATAAATCAAGCGTGTACACATTCTTCATCATCAAGCCCCAGATAGGCAATGTGGGTCTTTGCGAAGTGGCTTTCAATAATTTCAGGAACAATACTTTCTGTACACCTTGCGTAGAATCTAATCCAACATCTTGTGCAAATTCACCTACTTGATAAACACGGCCATTGAATGTGTATTGAAATGCCACACCCAATACTTCATCTGGCTGCAGCTGAGTATTTAATGACAGGAAACCAATCTGCGGGTTGAAATAATATTCGTTGGGTGATAATTTTCTTGCGAAAGTTTTTTCGAAATCTTCAACTGGGCGCAAACCCTTTGCCAATAATTGACTAGTGATTTGTACCGGATTTCTGTTCGCAGGATTCGCTGTGAGATAGGCATATAAATCGTTCGCACGGTTATCCGGCAAAGGATTATTACTTAATGGATTTACCACACCAGTTCTATATGGATTGGTTTCCGCCAAATCCATCAAGCCCACAACATCACGCGATTCTGTTGTAGCCCCTGTTCTATTCGTTACCCAAACATCCATACGCAAGATCTGCACCTGACTGCTCACAATCGGCAGTTGCGACATGGATTTATTGTAATTATTGCGAAAATACTGGGCTAAGAGAAAGTGTTTATTCTCTTCATAATCATCCAGCTTCTTTTGGAATGTATTGGTTGATGCACCACCCTGCAAGGCAACAGATTGTCTTTGCGAACGCTGATTGGCAATAGCGGCTGTTACAAAGAGTTTACCAAACTGCAATTGTGTTTTGATACCAAAGAGGTTCTGCGCACCGGGAATCAATGTTCCTTTTGATTGAAAAGAAATATTACCCGCTTCAATACTCTTGATCATTTCATCATCCATGCCCTTATAGTCCAGCTTGATCTGGTTATCGAAATTCAGGTTGGACAATGTGTTGTAATTAATAGGAAAGCGCAGCTTATCACCAATACTGGCATTCACGCCCAGATTGGCATTCATATCGAAATCAAAACCGCCATTACGTCTAGCTCTTTCGGCCAGTGTTGGGTTCTTGATGTTTTGTCCCTGATAACCGGCTAGAATATTCACTTCGCCCTGTGGGCGGATATCCACCTTTAACCCATTCGGCCCCAAACCAAACATCCTGTCGAACAACTGATCATATACTTTCAGCTTAGGTCTAGCAGCTTTTTTGTTCAGCAGCGTTAACGCATCTGCCCGTTTGCGGAAATAATCTACTTCTGCTTGTCGGCTCTGTTGTTGATAGAATTGCTGGAAACTCATCGGCACCGGCTTGCGATACAAACGGCTGCCAATTCTTTCTTCTACAT
>DALYHN010000028.1:15678-15948 GCA_031970875.1 Chitinophagaceae bacterium | reverse complement strand
TAGGTGGCGCAGGCTTTATCCTGAATAATGAAATGGACGATTTCAGCGTAAAGCCAGGTATTCCTAATATGTATGGTGCTGTTGGCGGCGAAGCCAATGCCATTGCGCCTGGTAAACGCATGTTGAGTTCTATGACACCAAGCTTGGTTGTAAAAGATGGAAAACCTTTTGTAGTGGTGGGAACACCTGGCGGCACCACTATCCCAACATCTGTGTACCAAACTATTGTCAATATTATCGACTTCAACATGAGCGCATTGGATGCCGTTA
>DALYHN010000028.1:0-15584 GCA_031970875.1 Chitinophagaceae bacterium | reverse complement strand
ACAAATTAGTAGAACGTGGCGCTATTGGCAGAACGGAAGTAATTAAAGTAGTGAATGGCAAGAAAGAAACTGCTGCCGACAAACGTGGTGATGACAGTGTAGCCGGATTCTAAATGTACCCATTATGACACTTGAACAAGGATTTTTAAAAGACTGTATCAAACGTTTCAAGGCTTACAAAGAGTTGGGCGATAAAACATTTGAACAACTGCAGGATGCTGATTTTTTCTTTCGCCCATCACCAGAGAGCAATAGCATAGCCATCATCATCCAACATATGTATGGTAATATGATGAGTCGCTGGACCAACTTCCTTACTGAAGACGGCGAAAAACCATGGCGCAAGCGCGATGCTGAATTTGAATCCATGGATTGCAGCAAAGCAGATTTGATTAGTTTCTGGGAAACCGGATGGCATACAGTATTGACCACATTGGAAAGTCTAGAGCCAGAGGATTTGATGAAAACAGTTACTATTAGAACAGAACCGCATTTGGTGTATGATGTATTACTGCGACAATTGGCACATTACCCCTACCATATTGGTCAAATACTGTATATCGGCAAAATTGTTCGAGATAAGGACTGGAAGAGCCTGAGCATTCCAAAAGGCGGTAGTGATGCCTATCTGCAACAAATGCAGGAACAACACCAGCAGAAACCCTGAGTTGGCTGTTAAAGTTTCGCTGTTTAACGAGTATCAGAACTGTTTTTGCACATCCGGAAGGATCTTTGGTATTGAATTTGCCCTTAGCAAGGCGAATGAGTATTTTTAACCCCTAAAGCCGGGAGCCTGAATCGTTTTCTGAAAATAAGCAGACGCGTCATCTTTATTCTTATCAGCCTAGTTCTGCTGATATTCCTTGCGCTGCAAACTGCTCCTGTACAGAATTGGTTGGTAGGTATTGCCACCAACAAACTATCCAAAGAACTTAAGACAGAAGTCAGCATCAAAAAAGTCGCTTTCTCGCTGTTTAATCGAGCCGATCTCCAAGGCATCATGATCAGGGATTTGCAGAAAGACACCCTACTCTATGCCGGCCATTTCAGGTTACGTATTACAGACTGGTTTTTTCTGAAAGATGCAGCTACCATCAAATTTGTAGGATTAGAAGATGCTGTCATCAAACTCCAGCGAAAAGACTCGGTTTGGAACTATGCGTTTATTGAAGATCATTTTAGTAGCAGCGATACAACCAAAAAGCCATCACCTCCTTCCAACAAAAAAGGCTTTCAACTTGACCTGAAGAAAATTGACTTAAAGAATGTGCGCTTTCTACAGAATGACCTCTGGGTTGGTCAGCGCATGCAGTTGAAAGTGATGGGCCTACTGGCCGATATGGAAGCTGTCGATTTCAACAAAGGGATTTTTATTCTCGACGAAGTGATGTTAGATAGACCAGGATTTAGTTTGACCGACTTTGATGGACTAAGACCTGACTCAATCCGCAGAAAAAAGAAAAAGAGCGACGGGCTTTACTTTAACGAAGGGGGCATTTATGTGCAAGCCAAAAAGATCAGCCTCAAGAATGGTTATTTCTTTGAAGACGCCAATCTGGAAACCCCAGAAAAAGGATTTGACGAAGAGCACCTTCGTTTCTCTATGCTGAATGGCAATATCAATGATTTTAGTTTTCAGCAAGACACCATTCGTGCAAACATCACTTTAAGCGCCAAAGAAAAAAGCGGCTTCGAGTTAAGAAAGCTGAAAGCAAAATTCAGATTGACACCGCAAATCATGGAGTTTGCTAATCTGGATTTACAAACCAATAAGAGCAGATTAGGTAATTACTATGCAATGAAGTATCAGGACTTCAATAAGGACTTTAGCGATTATATACCTAAGGTTACAATGGAAGCCCGCTTCAGCAATGCAGATGTACACACAGATGATATTGCCTTCTTCGCTCCTGATTTAAAAGATTGGCATAAAAGAGCTACAATCAGTGGTAAGTTCCTCGGCACTGTAGAAGACTTTACAGTAGATCAGCTGGCTATGCGCTCCGGCAGTAGCACCGTCAATGGGCAATTGAAAATGAAGGGACTGCCTGATATTGACAAAACACTGATCAGTTTCAATAATGGCACCGTTCAAACTAACCAAAGAGAGTTATCCGTAATCGTATCCGATCTCAAGAAGATCAGTTCACCCGATTTAGCCGCATTGGGCAATGTTGTTTTCAGAGGTAATTTCAAAGGCACCATTAGCGATTTCAGTACAGATGGATTATTGAGTACGCAACTGGGTAGCCTTAGTGCCAATCTCAGCATGAAACTGCCTGCTAAAGCAGAACCAATCTACACGGGCAGCTTAACTACCAAGCGTTTTAATCTGGGCAAATTTGTATCCGTTCCTCAATTAGGCATTGTTGACTTCAATGGAAAAATTAATGGTAGCAGTTTTCTGCTTGATAAATTAAAGACCAGTATTGATGGCAATTTCAACTCACTAGAGTTTAATGGATACACTTACTCAAATATTTCTACCAATGGTACTTTCCAAAAGAAATATTTTAATGGTGAACTAAAAATAGACGATCCCAATTTCGATTTCACCAGTATCGTTGAAGTAGATTTATCCAAAGCAGACCCACGCTTCAATATCTTGGGAGATATTGCCAATGCAGACTTCCAACAACTGAAATTTACGAACGATAAATTTGGCTTATCAGGACTATTAGACGTAAACTTTACAGGTAATGATATTGACCAGTTCTTAGGAACTGCCAAAATTCTGAACGCCAATCTTACCTATGAAGGAGAACAGTTGGCTTTCGACTCTGCTTCTCTACAATCTATCTACGAGCAAGGCAAGCGCTTTCTCGTTTTACGCAGTAACGAGTTTTCAGTAATCGTTACCGGTGAGCAATACAAAATCCTTGATCTTCCGAATAGCCTTCAAGCATTCTTTCATAACTATTTCCCTTCTCTCATAGCAAAGCCCGCTAAAAAGCCAGCTCCCCAGAACTTTATTGTGGCCATCAAAACCGGCATATTTGAAAAGTATGCGCCCATCATCAATAAAAAACTATCAGGATTAAACTACCTAAATATTGTTGGTGCGGTCAATACTTCCGACACTGGAAGTTTCTTTTTATTAGGTGATGTTCCAGTTGTAAAATATGACAAGTACGCATTGTACAATGCCAGCATTAACGGCAGTGGTAATTATAAATCGCTTGATCTAAAGATTGATATCAAAGAAGCACAGCTTGGGGATAGCTTAACCATACCTCAGGCGGCCATCACCTTGAATGCATCAAACGACAAATCCAAAGTACATATCAAAACAAGCGGCATTAATGCTTTGAACGAAGCCGATTTGTTTGGTGATGTATTCACACTGGAAGACGGATTCAGGCTACACTTTAACCCTTCTAGCTTTGTCTTGAATGATAAGAAATGGAAAATTGAGAAAGATGGCGAACTAGTGGTGCGTAAAAATTTCGTAGATGCAAAGAATGTAAAATTCACACAGGGCTTTCAGGAGATTAGTGTTGAAACAGAAGAGGAAGACGGTGGCAACACCAATAACCTGATCATGAAACTCAACAAAGTGGTCTTGGGTGATATCACGCAGCTTTTCCTCAAAGATCCAAGACTAGAAGGTGAAACAAGCGGTGACATCAGACTGGGCGATTTCTTTGGCGACTTTACAGCAGACGCAGAACTCAAAGCTGAACAGTTTCGATTCAATGATGATTCACTGGGCTTGGTGAATGTGCAGGCTTTTTACAACAGTAAGAATGGCCAGATCAGATGGAATATTCAATCACCTAATGATGGGTATTCATTTAACAGCAAAGGTTCATACAACCTTAAAGATTCCATTGCACCATTGAATACCACGATTGATTTGTACAATTCAAAGATTGACCTGGTGGATATGTTCCTATCTGATCTTTTTACAGATATCAAAGGATGCGCAAGCGGTCAGCTACAAATCAAAGGCAATCCGGAAAAACCTGAGCTTCTCGGCAATATCAGTTTACGCAATGCAGGACTACTCGTCAACTATACACAGGTCTACTATACCATCGATTCAGCAGAACTGAAGTTTGAAGAAGACGGTATTAATATTGGTGAGATACAGGTAAAAGACAAATACCAAAACAAGGGCTTGGTGAAAGGGAAGCTGTTTGAAAAAGGATTCACCAATATGGTGTTTGACTTTGATATGTCGACAGACAAACTACTCCTCATCGATACCAAGCAGAAAGACAATGAGAACTTCTACGGGCGAGCCATTGGTAAAGCTACGATGAACTTGAAAGGACCTGAAGCAGCCGCTAAAATGACTTTGGTAGCAGAAGCCAATGATAGTTCACATATCTACATCCCCAACTCTTACAGTAGAGAAAGCGGCGATGCAGACTTCATTGTATTTAAGCAGTATGGCACTGAGATGACAGAAAAAGACAGCAGTAGTGGCTTCAACTTATCTGTTGACTTAGATATCATCGCCAATAACAAAGTGCAGATTGACGTGATCATTGACGATCTGACTGGTGATGTAATCAAAGCAACTGGTAATGGTCGTTTAAGAATTAAAGCAGGCAGTACAGAGCCCCTCACCATGAAGGGAAGATATACGATTGAGAAAGGTAGTTATGATTTCAACTTTCAATCCTTTATCAAAAAACCATTCATATTAACTGGCGATGGCAATAACTATATCGAATGGAACGGTGATCCCTTCCTTGCTGATTTGCATATTGATGCGCGCTATATCGCTGAGAATATCAACTTAGGCGATTTGATCGGTAACCAGAATTACAGTTTTAGCGATAAAATGCGTGGCGCAAGAACAGATGTCATTGTAGTCGCAGAATTGAGAGACAAATTGATGCAGCCAAGTATCCAATTCCGCTTAGACTTTCCTCAAGGTAGCGTGGCCAGAACAGACCCTTCATTCCAGCAGTTCATTACCAGAATTGAGAGAGATGAAGCAGAAATCTTGAAGCAGGTCTCCTACCTCATCGTATTTGGCGGTTTTGCGCCACAAGGCGGTAGTAACTTACCGGGCGGACAAACATTATTGGCTTCAACCGGTATTAATTCTATTTCTTCTTTGCTTACCAAAGAAGTGAATAAAGCTGTTTCAAATCTGCTCTACAAAATTACCGGCGATAAGTCATGGCGCTTTGACATCAACACCTCTGTGTACAGCAGCGGTTCATTGATCAATAATGTGCAAGCAGCTTCTTCTTTAGACAGAACGCGCATCAATTTTAAAGTGGGCAAAAGCTTATTGAACGATAATGTGATTGTTACTTTTGGCAACGACTTTGATTTCAGCCTTGGCAACAGCTCTGCCATTGCTAATGGACAAGTACAATGGCTGCCCGACTTCAATGTGGAATTTGTACTATCCCGCGATAAAAAATTGCGCGCCATTGTCTTCAGTAAAAATAGCATGGGTGTAAACGGCAACAACTTCGGACGCACCAACCGTCAAGGCATTAGTATCTCATACAGAAAGGACTTCGAGAAAATATTTGGCAGAAAAGAAGATGATGATGAAAAATCTGTTCCTGCGAATACCGATACTGCTTCTTCAAAGAAATAGTTAGAAGCCCATCTGCGGCAGTTCGATACATTCATGCATACGGTACACATAAAAATAACGTACCGCCTTCCCTCCCCGCATTTGCTTGATCACTGAAGGAATATCAATGGAACGGAAATTCTTTCCATAGAGATCCATAATCTTCAAAGGAATATTCGAAGGGATAATGCAATATGCATCTTGTCCAAGTTTTAACTGAGGTCTTGATTGATTCAACCAAGCAAACTTGTGAATATCCTGTAATGGTCCCGCACCTATCAGCTGTTTACCCATCTGATTTGATACATAAAATTCTAGATGCCCGGCAGGAAACCATTTGTGCGAGATGAGTGCTGCATCGGGTGGCATACGACCATCCTCAATATCCTGCTTCACCAATGTTTTCATTTGCTTTCCCAAATCCTTCCAGCCAGATATGTCCAATGTGGGACAATACTCACCGTAACGTTCTGAATCCTGGCTACCAAAATTCATCGGCGCAAAATTGACCAACAATAGGGCAACAACTAAAAGAAAAATCACCAATCCACCAGCAAAACGAACCAATAGCGGATACACATATTGACTAATACTATCTAAATACAAAGCAGCCAGTAAATACAAAGGAATATAAGCCGGTCCTGCCCAATGCGGTAATGTAGGATTGAACAAAGCAACACCCCAAAACAAGAGAATCATCGGAAGACTCATACAACAAATCCAAACCCACACATCATTGAACAAGAAACGATCTTTTAGTTGCTTGATGCGCAGCATTGCTAGCACAATCGCAACAAAAACAACCGGGTTTTGATAAGCAAACTCGCCCAACACTTCTCTCAGTAACATATCCCATTGCAAAGAAGTGTGTGTGACGCGCTCTGAATGGAATTTGTAGGTGATAAAATCATTCGCATAGTTCCAATACACGATGGGAACAATACAAGCTAAAGTGATCAGCACACCAACATACAATGCCCACTCTTTCAACCAATTTCTTCTGCTAATCATTACAAACAAGCCAAACCCCGCCCATAGATACAAGCCATGCACTTTACTTAAGGTGGCTAAGCCAATGGCTAATCCTAATAACAACCAATACCAATTTCCTTTTCCATCCTGCTCAATTAAACGCGCCATTAAATACAATGCCCATACCCAAAACAACACCTGA
This sequence comes from Chitinophagaceae bacterium, assembly GCA_031970875.1. Classification (GTDB taxonomy): domain Bacteria; phylum Bacteroidota; class Bacteroidia; order Chitinophagales; family Chitinophagaceae; genus JAFLBI01. The sequence goes on along the minus strand of DALYHN010000028.1, from coordinate 8,862 downwards.
GGCGAATCAGGCATAATGAATAACCCAGCAATAATGCTGCTATATACAGCAGTTAAATAAATCAATGCTGCATACCAACCTGTTCTTTCATGCGCAAGACTATCACCTGTTCTATACAACAACCAGGCTGCTAACCCGCTACAAATAATGGCACCGAGACGCATGGTGATGTCATTCACTACGAGCAAATTAAATGTGCTCAAGCGAATCAATAGTCCCACCATGGGTGGATGATCAAAATGATTCAAATCTGGTTGCAACGCATAGGTCCAATAATACACTTCATCGTTTCCCAACTCTATGGAGCCGGCAACGACAAGTTTAATAATGCTGACCAGTCCAATCAGCCAAAGCAAACGTTGCTGATAAATGCGCATGTATTCTTTATTTACCTTCTATCAGGTATTGTACAGCTAATTCGTATCCTTTCAAACCAAGTCCTGTGATCGTCCCCTTACACTTGGCAGAGACATGAGATATTTTTCGGAAATCTTCGCGCGCAGCTATATTACTGATGTGCACTTCTATCACCGGTGTCGTGATTGCCGCAATTGCATCACCTATCGCAACAGATGTATGCGTATATCCACCGGGGTTAAGGATAATGCCATCATGATCAAATCCTACACGTTGCAATTCATTGATTAACTCTCCTTCTACATTGCTTTGAAAATAACTAAAGCTGAATGTTGGATATGCTTTATGCAACTGCGCAAAGTATTGTTCAAAGCTTGTAGCTCCGTACACTTCTGGCTCACGTGTGCCCAGTAAGTTGAGATTGGGTCCGTTAATGATGGCGATCTTCATATACTTGAATGCTTAAAAGTACATGAATTGCTGCGAGACACAAAGATTTACCCTTATTGCATCATCTGCACAAACTGATCGAACAGATAGCGGCTATCGTGCGGACCAGGTGTACTTTCCGGATGGTATTGTACGCTGAATGCAGGCTTATGCTTGAGGCGGATACCCTCAATGCTGTCATCATTCAGGTTTACGTGCGTGATTTCTACATTTGGATGCTTACGCACCGCTTCTGGATCAACGCCAAAGCCATGATTCTGTGTAGTGATCTCACACTGACCAGTGATGATATTCTTCACCGGATGATTCAATCCACGGTGACCATGGTGCATTTTGAATGTAGGAATATCATTTGCCAAAGCCAGCAACTGGTGACCTAGACAGATACCAAATGTGGGTTTAGATTCATCCAAGATAGCTTTTACTGTTTCCACAGCATAAGGCATGGCGGCAGGATCGCCGGGACCGTTAGAGATAAAATATCCTTTAGGCTGGAATTCTTGTAAACGACTGAATGGCGTCTTGGCAGGATGCACACGTACATGCGCGCCACGATCTACCAAGCATTGCAGAATGTGTTGCTTCACACCGAAATCCAGCACAGCTACTTTTACATCGCTGTTAGGATCACCCAATTCATATTCTTCCGAAGTACTCACGGTGCTGGCCAATTCCAGTCCATCCATATTTGGGCAAGCATCCAATTCACGCTTAAGTGCATCTAAATCTGTGATCTCTGTAGAGATGATACAGTTCATCGCACCTTTGGTGCGGATATGGGCTACCAGTGCTCGGGTGTCAACACCTTCAATAGCGACGATCTTGTTTGCAATGAGGTATTCGCCCAATGATCCCTTGGCCATCATGCGGCTGTATTGATCTTCCAAATTGCGGCAAATCAATCCACGAATCTTTACTGAAGTGCTTTCTACATCAGAATCCTTCACGCCATAGTTACCAATGTGTACACTATTCATGATCAATACCTGACCAGTATAACTAGGATCTGTAAATACTTCCTGATAGCCGGTCATACCGGTGTTGAAACAAATCTCTCCCGTGGTTGTGCCAGGCATGCCAAACGCTTTGCCATAAAACACATGACCATCTGCTAACATCAAAATTGCGGGAGCTTGTTGGTGGGGCATGAGAAAGGATTTTTCGGTTGCAAAAAAATGATAAACTACTCAGATTATGCGTGAAAAGTTGCTAACATGAAAAAAGGCAAAACCGAAATGGTTTTGCCTTTGATATGGAAAGCGCTGAAACATTATTCAGCAGCTTTTTCTTCTGTTGATGCTGGTGCTTCTGTTGCAGGAGCGGCTGCTTCAACTGCTGGTGCAGCTTCTTCAGTTTTCGCTTTCTTAGTAGTAGCACGGCTACGACGGGTTTTCTTGGCAGTTTCCTGCTTAGCAACACCTTTACCGTAGACTTCGTTGAAGTCAACCAGTTCAATCATTGCTTGCTCAGCGTTATCACCCACGCGGATACCTAATTTCAGAATGCGGGTATAACCACCTGGACGAGCAGCTACTTTTGGACCAACTACAGTGAACAGTTCTTTCACAGCAGCTTTATCCTGCAAATGGCTGAAGACTACGCGGTGCTGGTGCATTACTTGCTCCTGAGAACCAGTCTTCTTAGTCTTGGTAATCAGTGGCTCGATATAAGCACGCAGTGCCTTGGCTTTAGCCAAAGTAGTAACGATACGCTTGTGTGTGATCAGCTGGCTTGCTAAGTTGCTCAGCAATGCTTCTCTGTGGGCCTTCTTACGGCCGAGGTTGTTGATTTTGTCTCCGTGACGCATGACGTTTAGTTTTATTTCATCTGCACCGTGTCAAGGTATGCAGACTACTGATGATAAATTGCCTTTCGGCGATTGTGATTAAGACAGATCGTCTACACCCAACTTACCCAGATCCATGCCGAAGCTCAGACCTCTTTCAGTCAGTACTTGTTCGATCTCGCTCAGTGACTTCTGACCGAAGTTGCGGAACTTCATCAGGTCTTCCTGCTCGTACTGAACCAGTTCACTCAAGCTGTTGATCTTAGCGGCTTTCAAGCAGTTGAATGCACGAACGCTCAGATCCAGATCTTCCAGCGGTGTCTTCAATACTTTACGCAGTTGCAGTACCTGCTCATCTACCACATCTTCTTTCTTATCTTCTTTAGAATCGAAAGTGATGTTTTCGTCGGTGATGATCATCAGATGCTGAATCAGGATACGAGAAGCCTGCTTCACAGCTTCTTCAGGATGGATGGTACCATCTGTAGAAACTTCTAGGATCAGTTTCTCATAGTCTGTACGCTGCTCCACACGATAGTTCTCAATGCTGTATTTCACATTCTTGATCGGTGTGTGGATAGAGTCGATAGCGATATAACCGAAAGGACCATCTTTCAGACGATTCTCTTCAGCTGGGATATAACCACGACCACGAGCGATAGTCAGTTCAATATCAATTTTTGAAGTATTGTCCATGGTGCAAATCACCAGCTCAGGGTTCATTACCTGGAACTGCTGAGATACTTCACCAATCATACCGGCAGTAAACTCAGTACGACCTTTGATAGACAGGGTTACTTTCTCCTGTGCCACATCGTGGTCTACAGTTTTCTTGAAACGTACCTGCTTCAGGTTGAGGATGATTTCAGTTACATCTTCAGTAACACCCTTGATGGTTGCAAACTCATGGTCTACACCGTCAATCTTGATACCGTTGATTGCATAACCTTCTAAAGAATTCAGCAATACTCTTCTCAGCGCATTACCGATAGTGAGACCGTAGCCGGGTTCAAGCGGACGGAACTCGAATTGACCTTCAAAATCTGTAGCTTTCTGCAGAACGATTTTGTCGGGCTTCTGGAAGTTTAAAATAGCCATTTTACACTCCGGTTTTATTGCCTGTTGCCAGGCTTGTTTGAATTAGATGTCAGTTTCGAAAACAAACAGAATCAATCAATTGTACCTATTACTTAGAGTACAATTCAACGATCAGTTGTTCTTTGATGTTCTCAGGAACGCTCTCTCTTTCAGGATAGCTGATGAAAGTACCCTTCTTTTCAGTTTCGTTCCAGTCAACCCAGTTAAACTTAGGGTTCTTGCCACGTACTTTGCTCAGTACAGATGAGCTGTTTACACTCTTAGGAGCGTAACCAACGATATCGCCTGGCTTCAGTTGGTAAGAAGGGATGTTCACTACTTCGCCATTCACAGTTACGTGCTTGTGGCTAACCAGCTGACGTGCTTCAGGACGGCTGGCAGTAAGACCCATACGGTAAACAGTGTTATCCAAACGAGCTTCTAACAGCTTGATCAGGTTTTCACCGGTTACACCCTTCAGACGGGCAGCTTCTTCAAATGTTTTACGGAACTGACGCTCCAATACACCGTAAGTGTATTTGGCCTTCTGCTTTTCGCGCAGCTGCAGGGCATATTCACCTAAGCTCTTACGCTTACGTGCAGCACCATGCTGGCCGGGAGGGTTGCTGTTCTTAGACAGTGACTTGGAGTTGCCGAGGATTGGCTCTCCGAAAATGCGGGAAATTTTGGTCTTTGGACCTGTGTAACGTGCCATAGTGTTTATTCATTTCGATTTTTTTAGATTTCGTTGCGCCGATCGGTAAAAAATCGTAAAAAATTAATCGGGCAACCTTTTTTAAAATGAATCGCTACTGGACTCAGTATGTTGAGCAGTCCCGCTTTCACGGGACATGCTGTTAAACTCTTCTCTGCTTCGGAGGACGACAACCGTTGTGTGGCAACGGAGTGATATCCTTGATAGAAGTTACTTCAATACCAGAGTTTGCAATCATGCGGATAGAGCTTTCACGACCGGCACCAGGACCTTTCACGAAAACGTCTACACGCTTCAGACCTGCTTCAGAAGCTACTTTAGCAGCATCTGCGGCAGCCATCTGTGCTGCATACGGTGTGTTCTTCTTAGAACCTTTGAAACCCATTTTACCTGCAGAAGACCAAGAAATTACCTGACCTTGCTTGTTGGTAAAGCTGATAATGATGTTGTTGAATGTTGCATTGATGTGTACATCACCTGCAGCATCCACTTTTACATTCCGCTTTTTGGCGGCTGCTTTTGCACTGTTTTGTGCTTTTGCTGGTTTTGCCATTTTGTTTTGTTTGAGGTATTCTTCTAAAATTTCTGCCTCCTACCCTGTTTTTGACAGGGTGATCCAGCAGTTGTATAAAAGACCGAAAGCGCAACCATTTTCTGGAAGCGCTTTCAGGCGATTAAGCTTATTTCTTAGGTGCCTTCTTCTTACCGGCAACTGTTTTACGTTTACCTTTTCTCGTACGGCTGTTCGTCTTAGTACGCTGACCACGAACTGGCAGACCTTTACGATGACGGAGACCACGGTAGCAGGCGATATCCAGCAAACGCTTGATGTTCATCTGCACTTCAGAACGCAACGCACCTTCAACTTTCAGTTCGTTGGTAATGAAATTACGGATGGCAGACAGTTCGTCGTCATTCCACTCGTTTACTTTCTTATCGTAACTGATGCTTGCACTGTCCAAAATTTGACGGGCAGTAGCACGACCGATACCGAAGATATAGGTAAGACCTATTTCTCCTCTTTTATTCTTGGGTAAATCAACACCGGCAATACGGGCCATAATGATTGCTTATTTTCTTGGTTTAATAACGGATTATCCTTGACGCTGCTTAAAGCGAGGATTCTTTTTGTTAATGATGTACAGCTTGCCCTTTCTGCGTACAATCTTGCAGTCGGCGCTACGCTTTTTTACAGAAGCTCTTACTTTCATTGTTATTCAGTTTTACCTGTTTATTAAGCTTAAGCACGGGCTTAAAGCTGATTCTACTTATTTATAACGGAAGATGATTCTACCTCTGCTCAAATCATACGGACTCATCTCCACTCCCACTTTGTCGCCGGGAAGAATACGGATGTAGTGCATCCTCATTTTCCCTGAAATAGTAGCCAATATTTCGTGGCCATTCTCCAGCTTCACCCTGAACATAGCATTACTCAAAGCTTCCAGAATAACGCCATCTTGTTTAATCAACGGTTGTTTCGACATACAAAATTTGGGGCTGCAAAGATAGTAGACATCGGGTGAAATATGAAAATTTAGTGGAAAAAATTCCCGAATTTTTGGGAAAACCCACATATCCACATTCCTTTTAGCCGTTTTGAGCGGCGAAATTAGCCCAAAAACACTGAAAATCAGCCAAAAGCCCTAACGCCAGAGATTCATGGGCAGGATAATTTCCCAAGCATTTACCGGGTCTGATGCCACAAATGGACGGTCCAACAGGCGACTGTAGCGCAACCCAATAGACAGGGGCTGCTGGTTGAACCAACGGGTATCGAATGTCAACTCCGCTCCCGCAGATCTGAACCAGAAAGTTCTGCCCGTACGCAAGCTTCTGGCAATGGTATGATCAAAAAAAGCATTGGCCCTTACCCGTAGGAGATAAACAATCTGCGCAAACCCAGCATCAGGATACAGTAATGGTAAGTGATAATTCACCCCGTATTTCCACATACGCGGATAGTCAACCGAAGTATACCCTCTGGAGAATGGGAAACTATTTCCGAAAGCATATTGATTCATGGTATCGCGCGCATGCGCTGCCAGATTCAATACAAGGCTATGGTTAGGATGCACGCCTGGCAAATAAAGTGAACCGCTCAATAACAATTGATTCGCATCGGTATTACCTGTGGCTACGCGATAACGTAATAAAGTACTCAAAGCAAAATGTGGGAATATTTGCTGCATAGCTTTTTGCATCTGTACGGTGTACTGCAAATCTGTTTGCAAGTACCCTACTGTTCTGTTTCTTGCTAATCGCTGCGCGATGCCCGTCCACTGCACTGCCTGTTGATGATAGGTACTGCGCACCAAGAAGCGCTTGTATAATCTACCTGAGGTAAAGTTTAAAGGCAACTGCAAACCAGCAGACCATTCGGTTTCATTCCAATATAAAGTAGTATCAGGCCTGTATCGGAAACTTCTATCCCATGCTTTAGCTGCACCCACTACAGGTTGCACATAACTACCACCATAAACACCTGCGAAAGAAAACTTACTGCTTCCTTCATTTTCATTATACGTGTAACCAAATTCTGTTTGCAGCGTACTCAACACATTTTCGCCATAGGCTGTAAAACTCCATTCTGGATCAGCGTAATTGGGTGTCCAGCTATGGATATTCACCAGCCCCTTTGTTTTTCGATAAGGTGTTATGGAATAATCCTTGGCAGCACCTGTTGGCAATACATACAGCGGCATTGTTCCAGTATACAAAGCTTGCACAGGCTGGTCGAGCTGTTTCTTTTGCCAGAGCGCAGGCATGCTTGCCAAACGATATCCGTCAGCAGTAAAAACAGAACCAACCACTTTACCCTTTACATAAGCCGATTGATACCAACCAGTGGGATGCTCCGCCATTAACCAAGTTTGCTTATCCAGCAATAACATGGCATACTGTGCATCTTTACCTTCTTGTGTAGCCGTAAACAAGAGCGTATCTCCCTGCACCTGTAAGAACCCTACAGGTCTATTGGCAAAAGCGAGCAATGTATCTATTTGCTTGCTTTCGGTATGCCATCTGATCAATCCCATTTCTCCTCTAAGATTTCGCGCAGCAGCAACTACAGTGCTGGCATCAGCCGTAAACTTTGGATGCGAAACTATTTGGGTAGCAAAACCTATTTCCTGCAATACCTTACCTTTTACATCGAGCAATACCAGAGCACTACTATCCGCATCACTCACATGCGTAGCGACAATCTGCTCACCATCTGCACTGATATCTGGTGAAAATAATTTCACATTAGCACGAATAACCTGCTCTTGCCTATCGGCCAAACGCAGTATGCGTATATCCGTAAAATCCCGATTACCCCAACGCTTATCTGCATGAAATGCAGCAAATACCAATCGCCCATTTCTGTAAGAAAAATAATCATCTACCGCAATGGATCTGGTGGCAACGCGCTGTACATTACCTTTCAAATCATTCAGATAAAAAGCAGGAACCCTGCTTCTACTTTTTTGGAGGTACACAACACCTTCATCTGTTGGATAAACATATAGCTGATCTACTACATCACCCTTAACAGCTTTGCTCAACCACTGCACCTGAGGTGTTGATTGCTTAGCCCATTCGCTTTGAAGTGTCTGCAGAGATTGTTGCACAAACGATTTGTAGCTTACACCTGTCTGCTTTTTAAAAGAAGATTGAAAAGGATAGATTAATGAACTGTAAGCAGCAGCACTACCAGTTACTTTCTCCCAGATATCGGCACCGTAATTTCTTTTACCTGATTGAACGAGCAAATAACCAAGTTCATAATGATTGGGGTAATACTTTCGAAAAGATCCATTGCGCAATTGTTGATACCCATCTTTTCTACCTGCGTCATACAATACTCGAAAACGATTCATAAACAAGGGAGTTCGGCCACGTCCTTGTGCCGACAATGCTGTTTCATTCACCACTGCATCGCCTTCAAAAAACCAATCAGGCACAGCCAATGCATTGGCTACTGCCCTGCCAGCCTGACCAAACAAAGCACTCATAAAAGCAGATCCGCCTCTATTGAAATTGGAATATTGTTGCACGTGCCTGAATTCATGCAAAGCAAGCGTATTAGCCCAGTTATTAGTACCTAATGTAAATGCATCTTGTGGGGGAGTTAGAAAAAATTCGCTTCGATACGGTGCTAAACCAACATATGCATTAGACACGGTGGTGTAAGGTTGTAAGACGATGCTGATTTTATCCAAACTTTTACCTATACCCTGCGTATGCGCCACACGCATCTGCTCTAGCATACCAGCAATACGTTTGGCTTGCGACTGAACAGCAGCCGGAAATATGATGCGAAAAGAATCGGTGTTGATCTGTTGCCATTTTACAGAAGCCGGGTTACCTCCAAACTCCTGGGCAGACAATTGCTGTATTAGCACTAAACACAAAAACAATACTAGCTTTTTCATTCAGCCTTGTTTTTGCGAATATAATCAGGCTGAGCTTGAATTCAACAATGCGTTGATCC
>DALYHN010000027.1:8458-16052 GCA_031970875.1 Chitinophagaceae bacterium | reverse complement strand
TATCAATGCAGCGATTGCAAAGAGCCTTTTGATTATTTCAAGTGTCATTAATTGGATAAGTGTTTCGTACATTACAATAAGTACTATGATGGAATCAATTCTTTTTGAGCAGACAGCTGGCGTTGCCTTTATTACCATGAATAGGCCAGATAAATTCAATGCATTCAACAGGCCGATGGCTTTGCGCTTGCAAGAAGTATTGGATCTATGTGCTTCGGATGAAAATATCCGTGCCGTATATCTTACCGGTAATGGGAAAGCCTTCTGCGCCGGACAGGATTTACAGGAAGTATTGGATCCGGATGGGCCGGGCATGAACAGAATTTTGTCTGAGCATTACAATCCGATCGTACGCAAAATCCAGGCTTTGGAAAAGCCTGTGGTTGCCGCTGTGAATGGTGTTGCTGCAGGTGCCGGTGCCAATCTCGCTTTGTGTTGTGATATTGTGGTAGCAACTGCATCTGCGTCTTTTATACAAGCGTTCTCCAAAATTGGATTAATACCTGATACGGGCGGTACCTTCTTCTTACCAAGGTTGATTGGTTGGCAGAAAGCCAGTGCATTGATGATGCTGGGCGATAAGGTAGATGCCGCAGAAGCAGAAAGATTGGGTATGTTGTATAAAGTATATGCTGATGAACAATTTGCTGATGCTTCTAAACAATTGGCACAGCAGTTAGCGCAAATGCCTACTAAAGGATTGGCCTATACAAAGAAAGCTTTGCAATGGGCGTTTTCGCATACATTGGATGAACAGTTGATGAATGAAGATAAGTTGCAGCAGCGAGCGGCTGCAACAGCAGATTTCAAGGAAGGTGTACAAGCTTTTGTAGAAAAGCGCAAACCTGTTTTCACCGGTAAATAATTTTTATGTCAGTAGCGACCAAAATCATTGATACGATGATGCAGACCGATGCTTACAGCAGTTGGCTGGGCATTGAGCGTGTAGAAGAAAAAGAGGGCTACTGTAAACTGCGTATGATTGTGCGTGTAGAAATGTGTAATGGTTTTGAAATTGCACATGGCAGTATTACTTATGGTTTGTGTGATAGCTGTCTCGCTTTTGCCTCTAACAGCCGGGGCAGGCAAGCGGTTTCTGTAGAAACCTCTATTGCACATATTGCACCGGTAAAAATTGGTGATGTGATTACTGCCGAAAGCACAGAAGAAAGTTTCACGAATCGCTTTTGTATTTACTCCGCAACAGTTACCAATCAGCGCGGAGAGAAAGTCGCACTCTTTAAAGGTGTGTATTACCGTAGTGAAAAAGAGTGGGAGGTATAATGTTCTACGCATTCAATGGATATCAGCCGGTGGTGCATCCCAGTGCTTATGTACATCCACAAGCAGTGGTTACAGGTCATGTCATCATTGGTAAGGATGTGTATATCGGTCCGGGTGCAGCCATTCGTGGCGATTGGGGTAAGATTGTGATTGAAGATGGATGTAATGTGCAAGAGAACTGCACCATTCATATGTTTCCTGGTGTTACAGTTACACTGCATGCAGGTGCGCATATTGGCCATGGTGCAGTGATACATGGTGCAACTATTGGTAAGAATTGCTTAGTAGGGATGAATGCTGTGGTGATGGATAATGTGGTATTAGGTGATGAATGTATTGTTGGTGCTTTGAGTTTTATCAAAGCAGATGAAATATTTCCTGCGCGCAGTTTGATTGTGGGTAATCCTGCCAAGCGTATCAAAGAAGTGAGTGATGAGATGATTGGCTGGAAAACGGAAGGCACTAAACTCTATCAGCAATTGCCGGCAGAGATGTATGCAACTGCAATACCATGTGAGCCACTTCGAGAAGTTCCCGCGCATTATGCTGATCAGGCAGCGGTATATACCACATGGAATCAACAGAAAAAAGCTGAGTAGTATTCTTGGTGATGCAGTGAGTGACACAACCGGTGTTGCTGCATGCACTGCTGCTCGCTACATAATACCTATCTTCGCAGCAATTCACTACTGTGTCTGAAAGAAACTTCATAGACTATATCCGCATTTTTTGTCGCTCCGGTAATGGCGGTCCGGGCAGCAGGCATTTTGCACGTACCAAATACAATCCACAGGCTGGTCCTGATGGTGGCGATGGTGGTCGCGGCGGGCATATTATTCTGCGCGGTAATACGCAGTTGTGGACTTTGTTGCACTTGCGTTATTACAAGAATGTGTTGGCAGAAAATGGCGAGCCTGGTAATAAGAACAATATGACAGGCCGCGATGGTAAGGATATTATTATTGAAGTACCATTAGGTACAGTGGCTCGTGATGAAGAAACAGGTGAGATTGAAGCGGAGATTTTAGAAGACGGACAAGAAGTAATTTGGATGAAGGGTGGTAAGGGCGGATTGGGTAATGCCAATTTTGCTACTGCTACCAACCAAGCACCTGAATATGCGCAACCGGGTATTCCTGGTATAGAAGGTTGGAAAACCTTGGAGTTGAAAGTATTGGCCGATGTAGGTTTAGTGGGTTTCCCGAATGCAGGTAAATCAACATTGTTGTCAGTAATTACTGCAGCAAAGCCCAAGATTGCCAATTATGCATTCACCACATTGGTGCCGCAATTGGGTATGGTGGAATACCGTGAGGGTAGATCATTTTGCATTGCAGATTTACCGGGTATTATTGAAGGCGCATCTGAAGGAAAAGGCTTAGGACATCGTTTCTTGCGTCATATTGAGCGTAATGCTGTGTTATTGTTTTTGATACCAGCAGATAGCAATGATCATAAAAAAGAATTTGATATTCTCAGGAATGAATTGGAAATGTATAATCCTGAGATGCTACAAAAAGACTTTCTGATTGCTATCAGTAAGTCGGATATGTTGGATGATGAATTGAAAGAAGCAATTAGTAAAGAGTTGCCTGCAAATGTGCCGCATTTGTTTATCTCCTCCATGACACAACAAGGTTTGATGGAATTGAAAGATGCACTTTGGTTGGTTCTTAACAAGCCTGTAACAGACTAATTCAATTTTCCGTTTTTATTTTGGGTTACCTTTTCTTACCTGCAGGTATTAAAGGTGTACAGCAGTATTTATTGCGATCGCACACTGCATTTCTCCCGATTGTTTCCATTGAAGAAGACCTCTGACTAGCCTTGCCGGATTTTTTAACTAAAAAACCGGATAAACATGTATCAATCAAATTGGAGCAAGATGACAAGAACGATTCTGATGGGCAGTATGCTCGCAACCGCCGTAATGACCGGCACCACTGCATTTGCAGAGAAAGTGAATAACACAACAACTGAGATTAATTCAGCAAAATCTACCGTTAAGTTTTTGGGTACTGATGCAGATAATTTCTGGTTTCATGTACAGTATAATAACCCCTCAGGTAGTAATTTCTTTTTGACATTATTGGATGAAAACGGGGATGAAATTTATAGTGGTAAGTTTTCTGATAAAACTTTCACCAAGCGTTTTTCTTTACCTCGTTTCGATGCTTACAAGAGTATTTCATTTGTGATTGAATCAGCAAAAAGCAATTACAAAGAGCGTTTCGATGTACAATTCAAGCAGAGAAGCGAAGAAGAAGTAGTTGTTATCAAGAAATAATGCATTACGAAGGCAGGATACAATGGTATCCTGCCTTCGTTGTTGTTACTTGATATGTTTTGCACAGTTGTGTGGAATTTCTGCTTAGCCAGAGGAGTGAGGTATATTACCTTAGCCATATGCAACAGCAATGCTTTTTTTGCGGTCATCAAGTAAGCCTGATCCATGTCCATGGACATTACCAATGTCCGGTTTGTGGCACCAACGCTATGCCCTGTTGTGACGGGGATAATTGCGATACGAACGTGATTCTCAAGATTAGTTCGGATACGAATAGTGCTGCAACCCAGCTGCAGCAGGAAACGGCAAAAGCCGATCATCCTAAAGTTGGCTGATTCACTGAACATTACTGCTCTCTGGATGTATTTCTACCTGCATCATTTAAGTGACTGCATCCATGAAACAGAGATTGCTGCTGCTTTTTGTTTTAGTTCTTATCGGAAATCTGTGCATTCTAGCACAAAAGGTTCCCGAGAAGGATTTAAGGGACTTCTTGAAATCATTGGGAAAGAATAATCTTTCCAATGTTGATTTAGACACAATCGAGCGCCAGAAAACTTATATGAATTTTCTGCCTGTTGTTGGTTATTCGCCTCCTTATGGCTTTTTGGCTGGTACCGGATTGAGTGTAAGCAGAATCATGGGTAGTTACGGTCAACCTTTAGTGTCATCTGCGCTTTTAAACCTGAATGTAACCACTCAGAATCAAACAATGTTAGTCGCAAGAAGCAATGTTTATCTTCCTGGTGGTAAGTGGATTTTGCAAGGCGACTGGCGTGTATTGTTTTTTACACAGCCAACTTATGGAACCGGTACTTACTTCAGTGGCGTTGACAGACTTAATTTAAATGGCACTCCTGTACAGCTGAACAGAGTTGCACAGGATATGGATTTTAATTACATACGCTTTTATCAGTCTATTTACAGTAGAATAAGAGGTAACTTTTATGCAGGACTTGGACTATTTGCAGACCACCATTTCAACATTGATGATCGTGAACTGAGTTTTGACCCCAACTCTTTAAGCTATACAGCACATTATGTACATAATACCTTGAATGGTATACCCATCAGGCGTACAACAGCAAATGGTGTTTCATTGAATGTACTTTGGGATAGTCGAGATAATCCGATCAATACCTATAAGGGGTGGTATGCACAGTTGGGCTATCGCATGAATACAAGTTGGTTGGGTAGTAATGCTGCCAGTCAGACTTTCGCTTATGATCTGCGATTTTATTTGCATCCCGATAAAGCAAAAAAAGAAAATATCCTCGCTATTTGGAATTGGGGGCAATTGTTAACCGCGGGTAAATTGCCTTATTTGGCTTTGCCGTCTATTGCCTGGGATACCTATAATCGATCTGGAAGAGGTTATATACAAGGTCGATTTCGTGGAGAAGATATGATGTATTCTGAGGCAGAGTATAGATTCCCCATCACCCAAAATAGATTAGTGGGAGGTGTTGTTTTCGTGAACGGCACCAGTGCATCTTCCAGACTTAGCAAGCAACCTTTATTACATACAATTGCACTTGGTTACGGTGCAGGTTTGCGTTTGAAAATGAGTAAAAAGACTCGAACCAACTTAACGATGGATATCGGATTAGGGCAAAAAGGATCTTCTGGAATCTTCTTCAATCTGCAGGAATTCTTTTAGTCGAGCCTAACCATTCAACAATTAGCTTTCTCTCGCTTGAAGGAATTGAGTAAATTCATTTCCATCAACGAAATGTATATGCAATCAAAGTCAATAACGGTAGCTGCTTATATGCAGGAAATACCTGAAGAAAGGCAAGCGGTAATGGAAGCTTTAAGAAAAACCATAAAAAAACACTTGCCCAAAGGATTTCAGGAGCAAATGAGTTACGGCATGATTGGATATGTTGTACCTCATGCGTTATACCCCAGCGGATACCATTGTAAGCCTTCGGATCCATTACCTTTTATGAATATTGCATCACAAAAAAATTTCATTGCGATCTACCATATGGGCATTTATGCAGATGCTTCATTACTCAAGTGGTTTACAGACGAGTATATCAAACGAGTAAAGGGTAAGTTAGATATGGGCAAGAGTTGCATCCGATTTAAAAAGCCTGAACAAGTACCTGTTGACTTAATAGGCGAACTAGCTGCTAAGATGAGCCCGCAGCAATGGATAGCACTTTATGAAAAAGCATTTCGGAAATAAGCCTATTGAGATCCACATTTGAGTGCTAGTAATCTTGTATTGGCATCTCTATTGTTCTTACTCTTAGCAAAGGTATAATCGCTACAGGCTTCTTCTTTCTTATTCAATGCTTCATAACATTTACCCCTGTTTAGGTATACATTATCATTTCCTGTAGTTAATAAGGAAATCACTTTTGTGTAATCAGCAATAGCTTGGTCATATTGCTTCATTTGATGTAGTAATATTCCTCTGTTCCAATAGCCAACATAGTCATCGGGGTAAAGCTTAATCTGGGTTACATAATCCTTTAATGCAGCAGCTGTATCTTTTTGTTTCAAGCTGATCGTGGCATGCCATCCAATGGCGTCTTTATTTTTACTATCTAGCTTGATCATTTTGCTAATATCGAGCATGGCGCTATCTAACTTATTTAAATTAGCATAAGCAACACCACGGTAGAGATACACACTGTCGTTTCTGGTTTTACCCTCTATGGCTTTTGTGAGTTGTTGAATAGCATTTGGATATTTTTTAAAAGATGTAAAAGCAACACCCCTGATATACTGAATATCCTGTTCTGTTATTTTGATCTTAGCCTTATAAAAGATATCTGTATAAGCGCTGTCTTTCCACTGGGCACCAGTAAAATTATTGCTCCATTTTGCACCAATGACACTGCCATCAGGTTTGATCAAATAGCCTTGAGCGGGAACTATATTATCAGCGGAGCTAGAATAGTAAGCAGTTCTGGTAGAGCCTAAGAAGATGCGTTTATCTGGATACTGTATTTCCATAAAATAGCCATCGGAAAACTTCTCTGCTATGATGAAAACACCATCATCTAAAAGCCAATATTTGCCTTGGGTGTTGAGTTTGCTGTCAAATTTACCCTCATAATATATTTTACTTGATCGATAGAATTTACCTGAGCCACTTGCAGAACCTGCCACAAAGCTGCCCTCGTACCAATCTGTTGGGCCAAAGTATCTTTTACCATCCCCACTTAGTGTTCCTGTTATATATGTGCCTTCTTCCCATGTGCCATTGGCATAGACTTTTTTTCCTTTTCCGTCAAGAAAACCATTCCTAAAATTACCGGTATATATATGACCGCTTTTGTATTTATAATAACCTTCTCCGTGTAAGTTGCGACCTTTAAATATGCCTGCTGATGAGTCGCCATTTGATTTTAATTGTATTCCTTTACCACTTTCTACACCATCTACAAACTCGCCTTCATAACGATAGCCTAGAGAAGTAAACCAGGCTTTTGCGTGGCCGTTAAGCTGTCCGTTATTAAAATTACCGACACAGCTATCCTTATTTGATTTCACTAATCTACCAAAGCCCCTTATGGTATCTTGTACAAAATCTCCATCGAATATTTCACCGTTATTCCAAATATTTTTCCCTTTTCCATGCTTCTTATCATTCAACCAATTCCCTTCATAGCGCATGGTTTGATCGATATAGTAAATGCCAAAGCCTTCTCTTTTATCATCTTTCCATTCCCCTTCATACACATTTCCGTTAGCCCAAGTAAATTTTCCCTTTCCACTTTTTTTATCCTGTAACCAATTGCCCTCATATTTTCTGCTGTCGTTGAATAGGTAGACCCCGTAGCCACTTCTGTTACCTACCGACCAATTTCCTTCAAAGCGGCTACTATCTGTCCAGTAGAAATTTCCTTTGCCCTCCCAGTAACCATCTTTCACGCCGCCGACATATTTTCGTCCATCTTTAAAGTAGTAAGTGCATTGCCCGTTAGCATAGCCATTGACCCAATCACTCTCCATAACATCACCGTTGGCATAGATCATTTTTCCTTTCCCATGTTTGTATCCAGC
>DALYHN010000027.1:3611-8358 GCA_031970875.1 Chitinophagaceae bacterium | reverse complement strand
ATTACCAATGTGCAACAGACTGCTAATAGCATTGCAGGAGAACTAACCGGAAGACTAGGATTAAACTCCACGACAACGCCTAAATTGATTCCGCTCTTAGCGAAATACCTGCAACAAAAATCTTTAATCAATTCTTTGGCAGCTACTAATAAAGAAGAATATCAGGCAAAGTTCAAAGCTTTGCAAACTGCGCTATTTGATCAACTGCGCGGCGTAATGGGGCCGGATAAGTTTGCACTATTTCAGAAACTGCAATCCTCAGCAAAGAATACCAATGCTGCACATTTATTCTACTAAATAAAAAGTCCCGCAATTGCGGGACTTAATTTTTTATATCGCTTCAAGCTGCATTTTCTTTTGTTGCTTCTTGCGTTCTTCTTCATCCAGTATGGTCTTACGCATACGAATATAGTTTGGCGTTACCTCGATACACTCATCAAACTGTATATATTCCATACACTCTTCTAAAGTCAACAAGGTCTTAGGTGCAATATTGGTAGCTGCATCGCTACCGCTGGCGCGGTGGTTGGTTAACTTCTTACCTTCATTACTATTGATCACCAGATCACCAGGCTTATTGTTTTCACCAACGATCATACCAGCGTAAACATCTTCACCTGGATCTACAAAGAAGATACCTCTGTCTTGTAATTTATCCAATGAGTAAGCTGTAGTTATACCAGCTTCTTTTGCAATCAGTACACCATTGTTACGGCCGGGGATTGGTCCTTTCCAAGGCTTATACTCTAAGAAGCGGTGCGCCATAACAGCTTCACCGGCAGTTTGTGTCAACATCTGTGTACGCATACCGATCAAACCACGTGAAGGAATTTCAAACTCCAGGTGTTGCATTTCACCCTTGGTTTCCATCACATGCATCTCACCTTTACGACGAGTTACCAGATCAATTACTTTAGATGCAAACTCTTGAGGTACGTCTACTACGAGTGTTTCGTAAGGCTCGCACTTCACGCCGTTTACTTCTTTCAGAATTACCTGAGGCTGACCAACTGTTAATTCATAACCTTCTCTGCGCATGGTTTCAATCAGGATACCCAAGTGAAGAATACCGCGACCATAGACCATGAAGCTATCACCACTATCTGTATCCTGCACACGCAGGGCTAGGTTTTTTTCTGTTTCCTTCATTAAGCGATCACGCAGGTGGCGTGAAGTAACGAATTTACCATCCTTACCAAAGAAAGGAGAGTTGTTGATGCTGAACAGCATGTTCATCGTAGGTTCATCTACGCTGATGACTGGTAATGCTTCAGGATTTTCTGCATCAGCAATGGTATCACCGATATTGAAGTCTTCGATACCGACTACAGCACAAAGATCACCGGCAAATACTTCAGCTATTTTCTTCTTACCCATTCCTTCAAACACATACAGTTCACGTACGCGCTGCTTTTTGA
The DNA here is from genome assembly GCA_031970875.1 of Chitinophagaceae bacterium. GTDB lineage: Bacteria > Bacteroidota > Bacteroidia > Chitinophagales > Chitinophagaceae > JAFLBI01. The sequence goes on along the minus strand of DALYHN010000027.1, from coordinate 6,940 downwards.
TGGTGCCATCTGCTTGCATCAATGCAATCTGCTGACCTTCTTTAATACTGCCACGACTTACTTTACCAATAGCAATACGGCCGAGGAAAGAAGAATAGTCTAATGAAGTAATCTGCAACTGCAGGTTACCTTCACTCACTTTAGGTTCTGGTACATATTGAATGATACCATCCATTAAAGGTGTGATATCCTCACAAGCTTCATTCTTGTCATTGAACCAGCCATTCTTACCACTACCATAATAAGTAGGGAAGTTCAACTGCTCTTCTGTTGCATCCAGGTTAAAGAACAATTCGAATACAGCGTCATGCACTTCATCCGGGCGACAGTTGGGCTTATCTACTTTGTTGATAACAACGATAGGACGCAGGTGCAGTTGTAATGCTTTTTGCAGTACAAAACGGGTTTGCGGCATTGGGCCTTCAAATGCATCCACTAAGAGAATAACACCATCGGCCATTTTCAATACACGTTCCACTTCACCACCAAAATCGGCGTGGCCCGGGGTGTCAATTACGTTGATTTTTACGCCTTTGTATTCCACAGCGGCGTTTTTGGAAAAGATCGTGATACCACGTTCTCTTTCCAGGTCATTATTGTCCATGATCAGTTCACCAGTCTCCTGATTTTCGCGGAAGACCTTGGTAGTGTGCAGAATACGGTCTACCAAGGTGGTTTTACCGTGGTCTACGTGGGCAATAATGGCGATGTTTCTAATTTGCATATAAAAATTTTCATTGAGGATCAGTCTATTAGATAGATTTTTCCTTAAAACAGGCTGCAAAGGTAGGCTTTTGCTACGGGCTGCCGAAATGATGGGGGATTCTTATTATTTTCATCATAAGCAGAACCAATCAAGATTGGGTTCGTTAAAAGCCTATGTTATCAGCCACTTTTCAAAAGCGTGTCTTAAAAATTGCCGGCGTTTATAACCTGATTTGGGGTGCATGGGTGGTTTTATTCCCCATGCATTTTTTTGAGCTTACCGGATTAGCACCCATCAATCACCCAATGATCTGGCAGGGCATGGGTATGGTGATAGGTGTGTATGGTCTGGGTTATTGGTGGGCAGGAAATGATCCAATGCGGCACTGGCCTATTGTTGCAGTTGGCTTTTTGGGGAAGATTTGTGGGCCCATTGGTTTTGTCTATCATTATTGGTTGGGTAATGTGCCGGCTTCTTTCGGGTATATGCTGATAACCAACGACCTGATCTGGTGGGTGCCTTTCGGCATGATCCTGTATCAGGCTTATCAAAACGAAAAGAAATAATATGCAGCTGATTGCTTTATACACGATGGCGGCTTTTTACTTTGTTGCCGGGCTCAATCACTTTCTGAATGCAAGATTCTATATGCCATTGATACCGGCTTATTTGTCGAGATGGAGCAATTTAATCAATATAGTTTCCGGCATTGCAGAGATGCTGCTCGCTATAGGGTTGCTTTTTGAAGCTACCCGTTTATGGTCTGTGTATGGCATTATCTTAATACTGATTGCATTTATTCCATCGCATATATGGATGATACAAAAAGGACATTTTAAGCTGGGTAAAATAAAGATCACGCCAATGATTGCATGGGTGCGCTTATTGATTATTCATCCTTTGTTGATACTTTGGGCATGGTGGGTTAGATAGATGATGATTTTTCTATCTCATCTTTTTGCTTCTGAATAATTACACTGCATTCTTTATCTTTCCCAAAATTGCTTGCCATGCGTTGGTTAAAATATTTGATTTATTTCATTGCGATTCTCGCAATTGTGTATGTACTTGGTCCTACACCTGATGCGCCTAAATACAGTATTGATTTACCCGCAGTTCCTTCAAATGCCGCTGCGTTAGAAACCTATGTAGCAAAAGATCAGCAAGCGCATAAGATTAAACCAGGTAATGAAGCGCGTATTGTTTGGTATAATGATTCTTTGAAACAACCTACAGAATACGTGATTGTATATCTGCACGGGTTCTCTGCTTCGCAGATGGAAGGAGACCCAGTGCATCGGGAGATTGCCAAGCAGTTTGGCTGTAATTTATACCTCGCCAGACTATCGCAACATGGTATTGATACTACAGAGCAGTTGATGAACTTGACACCGGATAATTATTGGGAGAGCGCCAAAGAAGCTTATGCTGTTGCGAAGCAATTGGGTAAAAAAGTATTGCTCATGGGTACTTCAACAGGCGGTACGCTTGCATTGCAGTTAGCTGCAACTTATCCGGAGATCGCTGGTCTTTTATTGATCTCTCCTAATATTGAAATCAATAATCCTGCTGCGGGTTTTGCCAATAATCACTGGGGGTTGCAAATAGCTCGTATGGTGCAGAAAGGAAAGTATAATAAAATTGCTTCCTGCGAAACCGTTCCGGATTATGCAAAGTATTGGAACTGCAATTACCGACTGGAAGCGATTGTGGCATTACAGGAATTGTTGGAGACAACTATGACAGAAGAGAATTTTAAGAAGATCCAACAACCTGTGCTCACACTGGCTTATTATAAAAATGAAAAAGAACAGGATCCTGTGGTGAAAGTATCTGCCATGCGTACCATGATGCAGTCAATTGCAACACCTTCAGATAAAAAACAATTATTGGAAATGCCTAATACCGGTAATCATGTGCAAGCATCCCCTTTGGTTTCTAAAGATGTAGCTGGTGTGCGCAAAGCGATTGCCAACTATATGAGCAATGTGCTGAAAATCAATCCCGCACAAGCTTTGAACTAATTTCTCGTATCTTGCCCGCCTAAATGATTGCTTATGCCCCGCAGTAAAATCGCCGGCATCGGAATGTATGTGCCGAAGAATGTGTTTACCAATCAAGATTTGACGCGCTTTATGGATACCAGTGATGAATGGATCCAGGAAAGAACAGGTATCAAAGAGCGTCGTTATGCAGATCGTAAAGGTGAGACTACCACAACGATGGGTGTAGAAGCAGCTAAAATTGCTATTGAAAGAGCGGGTATTACGCCTCAGGATATCGACTTCATCATTTTCGCTACACTTTCACCCGACTATTATTTCCCTGGCTGCGGTGTATTGGTACAGCGCGTATTGAAGATGAAAGAAATTGGTGCACTAGATGTACGAAACCAGTGTAGCGGATTTGTGTATGCTTTGAGTGTGGGTGATCAGTTCATCCGCAGCGGCATGTATAAAAATATTCTTGTCATCGGAAGTGAGAAACATTCTTTCGGTCTTGATTTTACTACACGTGGCCGAAACGTTTCAGTCATTTTTGGCGATGGCGCGGGTGCTGTAGTATTACAACCAACAGAAGATGCCAATCAAGGTATTTTAAGTACGCATTTGCATAGTGATGG
>DALYHN010000027.1:1762-3511 GCA_031970875.1 Chitinophagaceae bacterium | reverse complement strand
AATATTCTTGGCAAAGGTGATTTGCGTATGCAAACAAGAATTGTCTTTGAGAACCTTCAGAAAATATTGGCTGCTGCCGGCGCCAGCTTCAAAGATGTGGTGAAGCTGAATTATTTTGTAGTGAATTATTCGCCTGATCAAGTGAAAACCATCAGAGAAGTAAGATCAGACTTCTTGGTTAAAGATCATCTACCTGCCAGCACATTGGCCGGTGTACAAGCTTTGTTTCATCCTGATGTTTTGATAGAAATAGAGGCGATTGCGGTTGTGCCCGCAAAAAAGTCAAGGCATTAATTGCTTGAGTCGGTTAAGTGCTGCTTGGTTCACAGGTTGATCAATCGCATTGGCAATATCTTTTTTCTCGGCGGCTGTTAGGTGAAAGTTCAAACTGGCCGGTGCTTCTTTTCTGGAAGGCACATATTGAAAGCAAACTCGGTGAAAACCTGGTCCGAATTTTTCAAAACTATATTCCAGCTGATCTTGCTGATAATAATCCTGGAGCTTAAACCAATTGGTTTGTAAAATCAGAAATGGTTTGGTGAAATAGCTAAAGAGGCTTTTTGATTCCAATGGTTTTTCCCAATCGCCCATGGCTCTATCGCGTATCTGCAAGAGCACGACTTTACTACAATTGGCTTGTAGCCAATCCTGAAAGACTTCTACAAAACGTAGTGCTGTTTCTTGTCCGAAATTATCACGCAGTCCGGCATCCATTACATCAATAATGGGTGTTGATGGCAACCATACATTGGGTAATACATATGGGAATGTTGCATTGATGCGCAAAGCGGAGAGTAAGGGTAATGCTTTGGCATCTTGCTTAGCAAAAAAGCTTTGAAAGTCTACTGCATCAGGATCTTGCGACATTAAAGCATTGGTATCGGATGCAGCTTTCATCATAAAACGCACAGGCTGCGATGCCATAATGAGTTTTCTGCCATCTCTGCTAATCACACCGCTGAAAAATGCTGTAGGTAAAAGTCCTGCATATTCTGGTGTTGCATAGCTGCTGAGGGTTTTATCCAGTATACCTCTTGTATTGGAATTTAGTTTTTGTTCAAAAGCATAGCCTCTGTCTTTATTATAGGAGCGTCCGTTTACGGTAAAGCCCTGTGCTGGTGCTAATAATTCACGTGCTACAAATGAGGAGAACAAAGGATTCAATAAATCTTTTGCAATGGCTTCTGTGTAAATAGGATTGGTTGGATCAACAGCACTTCCCTGAATTTTCTGATGATATAGTTCTCGGTAGTAGGCTGCGCCAAGCATACCGCCCGAAGCACCTGTGATCAAAGCGGTTTGTTGCATCAGTGTGCCACCCATCAGGCTGTCGATATGTTGTAGCACCTGCATCGTAAATGCAGCACTTCGAGTTCCGCCACCGCTTACATTAATCAGGTACATCACGGGCTTCTCTTTGCCTTGTCTGGCCTTCCAGTTATTCAGCTGTCGAATCATTCTTGCTTTATCTGCAGCAATACTATCCGGATGTGCTAATGCGACAATACTGTTTCTATCGTATACAGGACGCGCTTCTTTGTTGGTATAGATAAGTCCGTATGCTTTGTTGCGTGGGTCGAGTATATCTTTTTGGTACAGCCAATTGAGCAAGAGATAAACCAATAATACAACAGGAATACTCCATGTACGCAAGAAAGTACTAACGGCACCAATAAGCGCAATTAGGATGGCAAATAAAATAGTGATACTGGCTGCAGCCGGTAGTTGAAAGAGTCTGTTGTCGTGTGA
>DALYHN010000027.1:0-1662 GCA_031970875.1 Chitinophagaceae bacterium | reverse complement strand
GAAACCATTACAGAAAGCAATAAGCCAATGGTAAACCCAGAAGCTAAGAGAAATATTTCTGTAAACTGAAGCAATTCTTTCTCGCTATTGTAATGTACTGCTTGATAGAGATAAACAATCAGGTAGATAAGCGGTAGGAGGCTATTGTTGATACAATACTTTAGAAAAGGTTGTGCAGTAGTGGCTAAAAAACGAAAGAGTTTGCCATGCAGAATAAACGTGGTAATGTTCCAGCTCATGATGAATACGCCTGTTGCAAATCCAACAATAGCTGTGCTGAAGAAGTCTGTCTTATCAAAATACTCAGGTGCAAGAAATAAAGAAAATGCACCAAAGGTTTGCATGAAATTGCCTGTAATAGTCGCAAACAAGAGAAACCAAGGCAGTAATAAGACCTGGTGTTTTCTTAGGTGTAGGAGCAAGAGTTGTATGGGCAGGCTGTACCAAAAACCTGTAAACCGTTGTTTCCAGCTGAGCGACTGATTCTGCACCATCATCATTGGTAAGTTAGTGCATAATCTGCGCCATTTGGCGGAAACTTTCTGTTAAAAAACCGGCTTTCTACGCAGGATATAACTAAGTGCCAGTAAAGACATTAGTAAAAGCATGCCAGTAAGCTGATGCAGCTGCGCCATCCATTCAAACAGGCCAAACTTGCCTAACACAATATTGGGACTCGTCAACACAGATGCGATACCCAAGACAATCTGTAACAACACCAATAACAATGGCCAGTTCTTAATACGATTGAATAAGGCAGAACCATGCAGCTGCTTTGCTTTCCACCACCAAATAATGATCCAAATGCCGAGTATATAGGCCAGTGTTCGGTGAATGAAGTGGATAGCAAACTTATTGTGGAAGATGCTGCTCAAATCAGTGATACTATTCGCAGGATATAAGCTACCATTGATATCTGGCCAAGTAGGCGCTGTGTTAGCCGCTTTGAGTCCGGCCATGAAAGCGCCATACATCAATTGCACACAAAGCAAGAGAATCAACCAAATCAATTGCTTTTTCAATCCATCGTTCACAACCATATCATGGCGTTCTGTGCGAATGCTCATACCAAATATCAGCGCATAGCCAATCAGTAACATAGCTGCTAGAAAGTGGATAGATAAGCGGATATGGTTTACATAAAGATCGGCATCATTCAAACCGCTCTTCACCATGATCCAACCCAAAGCACCTTGTAATGCACCTAAGAGAAACAAACTAACGAGCGGACCAATCATCCATGCCTGAAAATATTTCTTGGTCAAGAACCAGATAAATGGAATCAAGAAAACAATACCAATGAATCTGGCCCATAAACGATGGAACCACTCCCAAAAGAAAATGAATTTGAAATCGCCCAGCGAAAAATGGTTGTTCAAGTATTTATACTGTGCAATCTGCTGGTATTGATCAAAAGCTTTTTGCCATTCGCCCTCAGTCATAGGCGGCAAAGCGCCCATAATAGGTTTCCATTCGGTGATAGACAAACCAGAACCGGTTAAACGGGTGATACCACCCAGTAAAACCTGAATGATGAGCATAGCCACTCCTAAGAAAATCCAATTACCAACAATCCTGCGCGCTTTTGCCTCTTCCATGTTTACTAGTTTGTGCGTTGCAAAAGTAGAACAAGCGTAGAAGGGATTGGTTTTATTTTTCTGT
>DALYHN010000026.1:0-16178 GCA_031970875.1 Chitinophagaceae bacterium | reverse complement strand
ATGTGTTGCATGTACCAAATGTAGGAAAATGCAGCCTAGGATTGCTTGAGGCTGCCGTATTGAATCACGCCACCACCAATCACGTCATCACCTTCATAGAATACAGCACTCTGGCCCGGTGCAATGCTTTTCACATTTTCGTAAAAGCGTACACGCACGCCGTTATTGTCTGCGTAGAGATTACTGATCGTACCACCATCTTTGTAACGAATCTTGGTAATCGCTTCCATGCCATCGGTGATGCCATCGTATTTAATCCAATTAATCTTGGTTACCAGCATTTCATTCTGTGCCAGGTCTTCTTCATCGCCTAGTACAACAGTATTGGTATCAGGATTGATAGCAGTTACATAAGCTGGCTTACCCAATGCAATATCTAATCCCTTACGCTGCCCAATGGTATAAAAAGGATAACCTTTATGCTGACCTAATCTCTTGCCTGTTTTGTCTACAAACCAACCACCAGCTACTTGTTCTTCCAAACCATCTACGCGTCTTTTCAAAAAGCCGCGGTAATCATTATCAGGCACAAAGCAGATTTCATAGCTCTCGCTTTTCTTGGCTAGTTCAGGATAGCCCATATCGAGTGCCATCTGGCGTATCTGCGTTTTGTGGTATTTGCCCAAAGGCATGATGGTTCTACTCAATAAATCTTGCTGCAAGCCCCATAACACATAGCTCTGGTCCTTGGTAGCGTCCAATCCTTTGCTGATGTAAAACCGACCATTATCATGCTGCGCCACGGAAGCGTAATGGCCTGTAGCAATAAAATCACAACCCAAAGCATCGGCACGTTTCAATAATGCGCGCCACTTGATATGCGTGTTGCACATGACACAAGGGTTGGGTGTTCTTCCCGCTAGGTATTCGTCCACAAAATTCTCAATCACAAAGTCACCAAACTCTTCGCGGATATCTAAAATGAAATGTGGAAAGCTATGTTGAACCGCTGCCATGCGTGCATCGTTGAAACTATCTACGTTGCAACAGCCGGTTTCTTTCTTGCTGGTACCGCCACCGCTTGTGGCATAATCCCATGTTTTCATGGTGATGCCCACCACCTCATAACCCTCATGGTGTAACATGAGTGCCGTAACGGTACTATCAATACCGCCACTCATCGCTACCAGCACTTTTCCTTTACGGCTCATGTTGAATGAATTTCGGGCAAAATTAGCACAAGGGTGGGGAATTACCTTTTCAGCCAAATGGCACAAAAGGCCGAAAATCTTACGAAAAGCGAAATTTAGACGTCTACAGCCACCAATTTGAAGGTATTACTCCAGCCATCGTACACGAAACTGCAGAAGCGCAAAACGTCTCTGCCGATGATGCCATCGTAAGGCGAATTGGCATAATTGCCTTCTACCACATCAATAGGCAATGCTTTATCCTGAAAGATGGGAATGTATAAAATGGTGCGATAAATCTTCAGTGCATGCAGTCCGCCAACACCATCTACAGTGGCGTCATCCTTATAGGGACTGAGTTTCAGCTGACGAATAAAATGTTGATCAAGGCCAGAAACATTGGAGCCGGTATCAATCAACAACCGCACTTTGCAGTAGGTGTTGATTGCATTGAAGTTTTTTGTGCTCAGAAAAGAATCTTCATCTGTGTGCACTTCCGCTTCAACGATCGGGCCATGATCTTGTAAAGTGGGTATGGTTAATTGTAATCCGTGCATATATCTAATTTACGGGAACTGTTTCATAACTCATTGATTTTTAATTGTTCATGTAATCGACAAGAATATCTCAACAAAATACAGCCAGGCTTTAAGCAATTCTTGTAGCAATGATGAATTTTCTTAATTTCCATCTCCTTATTATTGACAACTATTTACAGTATTAAAAAGATGTACTTATGATCAAACTACAAGTTATCGGCAACCTCGGAAAAGACGCCATTGTTAACAATGTGAATGGCAAGAATGTGATCAATTTTAATGTGGCACATACAGAGCGATACAAAGATGCGCAAGGCAATCAGAAGGATAGAACTACCTGGGTAGAATGTGCTTATTGGACAGAAAGAACGGGTATTGCGCCTTACCTGAAAAAAGGCACTCAAGTGTATTTAGAAGGTGCACCAGATGTGCGTACTTACACTACGCAAGATGGTCGTAATGGTGCTTCACTAACAGTGCGTATTTCAAACATACAATTGTTAGGTAGCAGATCTGGTGGTGAGAATAGCGGCGGTGGTTACAATGCAGGTTCAGGTGGCTACAGCAATAACAATACTTACAACAGTGGCAGCAGTAATACCTATGCTTCAGCGCCTTCGCCTGCAGCATCTGATATTACAGAGCCTTTGGATGATCTTCCATTCTAAGCAATGGTTAGTAAGCAAGGTCCCGCAAATGCGGGACTTTTTTATTTTACCTTCGGCAGCAATATTTATTGACAGATGAAGACACAGGAAGTGATGCGGTCTTATGCGCAACTCAAAGATTTTTCGCAAGCGATATTCAAATCTATAGGATGCAGTGAGGTAGATGCATTGCTTGCTGCAGATGCCTTGGTTGCCGCCGATTTACGCGGTATCGACAGTCATGGCGTAGCAAGACTGAGTGGCTATGTGCGTTTGTGGGAGAGTAAGCGAATTAATCCAACACCTGATATACGCATCATCCATGAAACGCCTTCAACGGCCGTTGTGGATGGTGATGCAGGATTGGGTTTGGTTGTTGCACCCAAAGCCATGCAAATTGCTATCGATAAAGCAAAGCAAGTAGGCACAGGTTGGGTGAGTGTACAAAACAGCAATCATTTTGGTATTGCTGGTTATCACGCCATGTTGGCTTTGGCGCAGGATATGATTGGTATGGCCATGACCAATGCCAGTGCATTGGTAGCACCAACATTTTCAACAGAAAGAATGTTGGGCACTAACCCAATTGCAGTTGCAATTCCTGCAGGTGAGCAACCAGCTTTTGTGGCAGATTTTGCTACAACTACAGCAGCAAATGGTAAGCTAGAAATTTTACAACGCAAAAATGCAGAAGCACCGCTTGGCTGGGTGCAGAATCAAGATGGAGAACCAAGTACTGATGCCAATATTTTAAAACAGCAAGGAGCTTTATTGCCATTGGGATCAGATCGTGAACATGGTAGTCATAAAGGTTATGCATTGGGCAGCATCGTAGATATTTTCTCAGCCGTACTAAGCGGCGCCAGCTATGGGCCTTGGGCACCGCCTTTCCCTGCTTATGTGCCTATGCCGGAAAATATGCCGGGTAAGGGCTTGGGCCATTTCTTTGGTGCCATGCGTATTGATGCATTTAGACCTGCGGACGATTTTAAGCAGCACATGGACAATTGGATTCAGCGTTTTCGTAACGCCAAACCAGCAGTTGGGCAGGAGCGTGTATTGATACCTGGCGATCCTGAAAGAGAAATGGCTGCAAACAGAATAGAAGCTGGGATACCGCTGGTTGAATCTGTGGCCAAAGATTTGACTGAATTAGGACAAAAATTCGGTATCGACTTTTAACTTCGCCATCGCTTGCCATTCACCATTTAAACGGAACGTATGAAAATCATGAAGTTTGGCGGTACCAGTGTTGGTAAGCCAGAAAGAATGCATCAGGTAGCATCTTTGATTACCAGAGATGCAGCTCCCAAGATTGTTGTCTTGAGTGCACTAAGTGGCACTACCAATGCCTTGGTGGATATCAGTAATAGCTTAAGCAATAGTGATCGTGCTGCTGCCAAACAAAAGATTGATGCGTTGGAAGCGCATTACAGAAATTTCATTCCTGCATTGGTGCAGCAAGAAGCGATGCGTGCGAAGGCAAATACCATCATTAGTGAGCACTTCGAATTTCTGAATATCATTCTCAAAATTTCTTTCAGCGAAGCGCTGAATAAAGATATTCTCGCGCAAGGTGAATTGATGAGCACCAAACTCTTCAGTGTATACTTAGAAGAGATTGGCGTGGAGCATGTATTGTTACCTGCTCTAGAGTTCATGAGCATCGATCAGTATGAAGAACCGCAACTGCAACAAATCAGGTTGAAGTTAACTGAATTGCTGAAGCAGCATAGTCATGTTAAAATGTTCATCACACAAGGATATATCTGTCGCAATGCCCGTGGTGAAGTGGATAATCTAAAGCGTGGTGGTAGTGATTATACTGCATCACTTGTTGCTGCAGCAGTAAATGCTGATGTATGTGAAATCTGGACAGATATTGATGGTATGCACAACAACGATCCACGTATCGTTGATAAGACCGTACCTGTTGAACAATTGAGTTTCGATGAAGCTGCTGAGTTGGCTTATTTTGGTGCGAAAATTTTGCACCCAACTTGTATCTGGCCTGCACAACAGGAGAATGTACCAGTGAAATTGCTGAACACCATGCAACCGGATGCTGCCGGAACAGTGATTAGAAAAGAAGCGGGTAGTGTGGGTGTGAAAGCGGTTGCTGCAAAAGATGGTATTATCGCCATCAATATTAAGAGTAGTCGCATGTTATTGGCTTACGGCTTTATGCGTAAGATTTTTGAAGTATTTGAAAAGTATAAGACATCTGTAGACATGGTAACTACTTCAGAAGTGGCGGTATCTGTTACCATCGATCACGATGAGCATTTAGATGCTATCATTCGTGAATTGGAGCCATTCGGTGGCGTAGAGGTGGATAGAAACCAAACCATTATTTCTATTGTAGGTAATGAAATTGCTGAAACCAGAGAAGTGCTGACCAAGCTTTTCGATGCCATCCATGCTATTCCTGTTCGTATGGTGAGCTATGGCGGTAGTAAGCACAATGTATCTATTCTGGTTCCTGCAGCCAATAAGCAAGAAACACTTCAGTTATTGAATAAAGGCTTGTTTGGCTTATAGTCGCTATACAATTCAGTTTTATAGCCGGTACCGTTGGTGCCGGCTTTTTTTTAACCATAATTAACCCTATTTATCGCCAATGCTGCATGGTTTTTGCAAGATTTGTATATGCGAATTATCATCAGCTTTTTGCTGTTACTGATGAGTGCACTCGTGCATGCACAAACTTTACGTGGAATTGTATTGAGTGCAGATAATCGTCAGCCTGTTCCAGCTGCATCTGTGTTTCTAAGTAATACGGGTGTAGGTACTATTACAAGAGATGATGGAAGATTCGAGTTAAACCGTTTTCCTTCTGGCAGATACGAATTGGTTGTAACCAGTCTTGGCTATGAAACCTATAGTGTCGTAGTTCAATCTGTATCATTGCCAGAACAACTGCAAATACTGCTCAAACCTAAAGCTAGAGAATTACAGGAAGTTGTGGTAGAGCCTTATGAGAAAAACGGCTGGGAAAAATGGGGTAAATTTTTTCTCGAAAATTTTATCGGCATCTCAGCTTATGCAAATGAAGTTCGATTAAAAAATCCGGGAGTAATTCGATTCAGACATAACAAGAAAACCAATACCCTTAATGCTTATGCTGATGAAGCCTTGGTGATTGAAAACAATGCACTTGGTTATGTACTGCGTTATCAACTAGAACAATTTGAATATCGTTTCTCTGCAAATATGTTATTGTTTCAAGGCTTTCCTTTTTTTGAAGAAATGGTCTCTAGAAGATCAGGCAAAATGAAGCGCTGGCAATCGAATCGTGAAAATGTATATGAAGGTTCCCTCATGCATTATTATCGCTCTTTGTTTCGGAATAAGCTTGTGGAGGAAGGATTTGAATTGCGTAGATCAGTAGATGTGGTGAATCAGGAGAAAGCCCGCATCAAAGAAAAAATGCGTGCACAGATGAAAGGGGCAGTGCAACAAGGCAACAAAGTTGTTTTTTCGGGAGGCACACTTGGTGTAACAGCGGATTCGGCTACCTATCAGAATCGAGTAATGCGACAGCCTGATAAGATGGAAGTTTTATATAAACCCATTATTCCTGCTGATAGTATTGCATATGCTATTGATAGTGTAACAGTAGGACTCTATTTCAAAGATTACTTGCATGTAACTTATCCTAAAAAGAAAGAGCCTGAGGAGATTGCCAAAGCGCTCGGTAAACAGGAAGCTGGAGATGCACTAGTATCCAAGCTTCAGCTATTGAACAATAAAGAAATTGCTGTTTTAGCTAATGGTTCCTTTTTTGAGCCTACGGATATTATTGCACATGGTTATTGGGCGTATTGGGAGCGAATGGCCACGATGCTGCCTTTAGATTACAAACCTGTTCGCAATAAAAAAGCCCCTTAGCGGGGCTTGTATCTTTTAGATAATCAGTAAAGCATCTCCATAACTGAAGAAACGATACTTATCCTTAATGGCTTTCTTGTAAGCTTCCATAGCCAAGTCATAACCTGCGAATGCGCAAGTCATAATCAATAAGCTAGTCTTAGGTAAATGGAAATTTGTTACCAAACTATCTGCTACGTTGAAGTTGTAAGGAGGGTGGATGAAATGGTTGGTCCAGCCTTCACTTGATTTCAGCAATTGCTGCGCAGTAAAACTGCTTTCCATCGCACGCATAGTAGTTGTACCAATAGAGCAAATGCGATGACCATTTTCCTTCGCCTTATTGACAATCTTACAAGCATCTTCTGTAATGCGATAGTATTCCGCATCCATCTTATGCTTGCTCAGATCTTCTACTTCAATAGGACGAAAAGTACCTAAGCCAGTATGCAAAGTGATTTCTGCAAAACGAATACCCTTGATCTCGCAACGCTTGATCAATTCCTGGCTGAAGTGTAAACCAGCAGTTGGTGCTGCAACAGCACCTTCATGCTTTGCATATACAGTTTGATAACGTTCTTTATCATCATCATCAGGCTTACGCTTGATGTATTTTGGTAAAGGCGTTTCACCTAATTTCTCCAGCATAGCTTTGAAGCTTGCTTCATCATTATCCCAAAGGAATTTGATGGTACGGCCACGGCTGGTAGTATTGTCAATTACTTCGGCTACCAACTCTTCGTTATCACCGAAATACAATTTGTTACCTACGCGAATCTTTCTTGCGGGATCAACGATCACATCCCAAAGACGATTGGGCTTGTTGAGTTCGCGCAATAAGAATACTTCAATCTTGGCTCCGGTCTTTTCTTTGCGGCCATACATTCTGGCGGGAAATACCTTGGTATTGTTTACCACAAATACATCCTTATCATCGAAGTATTCAATGATGTCGCGGAAGTTTTTGTTCTCAATAACACCTGTGTGACGATGTACCACCATCAGGCGGCTGTCTTCCCTTCTTTTGGTTGGCGTCTGCGCAATAAGGTTAAGAGGGAGGTCGAATTTAAACTGACTCAGCTTCATGTTACGGCATGAAAATTTTAGTGATGAAAGTCGGCAAAGGTAAGTTTAAGTGCACAAACGGTCAAGAATACCATTTGTGCACTGATAATCTGTGGGTTATGTGTTTATAACCGGATATTGAGCGATGCCATGAAGTTGGTGCCGGCCATCGGGAAATAGTAGTTCTCAGCAATGGTTTGTCCCCCCACAAAATAGCTGAAGGTGTAACCATTGGGCTCATAGAGCCTGTTCAACAGATTGTTCACCTGAAGGGCGATCGACCACTCTTTAAACAGCAGGTTATTGAATTGATAGCTTGCGCGGATGTCTTGTACATAGAAAGGATTCAGGCTACGCGCTTTGTTCTGTGTATTGTCCAGATACTGTCTCCCAACATATTTGCTGATGAAAGCAATTTCTGATTGACTATTCGGTAAAATGCTGATGGTAGCACCACCTACCAATGCAGGAGAGAAGGCAATATCAGTATTGTTGTGTGCTACAGTGATTTGTCCACCATTATCATAATCGTCAATAAACTCTGTGAAGTTTTTGATCTTGTTACGGCTGATGGTGAGGTTAGCCGTTGCCCTCAACCATTTGCTGAATTGTCCGCTACCTTGTAATTCCAAACCCATGCGGTAGCTGTCCGGAATATTCACGCGTGTATAAGCGCCCACATCATTCACTTTGCCTGTTAATACCAGTTGGTCGCGATACAACATGTAGTAAAAATTAGCTCCCCAACTAAATGCGCCAATTCTTCTGGTAACACCCGCTTCAATATCATGCAAGTGTTCAGCTTTGGGTTGATTCACAGCGCCAGCTTCAAAATCATCACGATTGGGTTCTTTACTTCCTTTTGCATAGCTAGCATAGAATTGCCATCCAGGTAAACTATAAGTAATACCTGCTTTAGGGTTGAAGAAGTTGAATTGTCTGTTGATGAATAATGTTGGGTTATCTCGGAAGCCATTCATGATATAATCAACACGACGGTATTGCAGGTCTGTAAACAGTTCCAAACCTTTGCCCAATTGGTATTGCCATTTCGCATATAGGTTCGCATCCTTCTTATATGCATCCAAATAATACCAACGATGGTCTTTTGGTACACCCACTTGTGCCCAAACAATTTTTCCATAATGACGTGCATCATATTGGTTCCATCCACCACCTAAAGTGAGTTGGTGTTGATTGTGTTTGTACTGTGCACTAAATACCTGACCAAAGAAATAATTGTCCAACCAAAGTTGTCTAATCAAATCTGTACGCATGATGACTGATCCACCCACCACAGGATTAGGTAAACCAATACTGCTGAAGCTTCTGCTGGCTTTATATTGTTCATAATAACCCTTGCCTCTGGTTAAGAAAAATGCTGTGTTGAAACTCCAGCGTGCATTGAAAGTATGGTTGAAGAATAGCTGATAATGATCTTGCTGATAATTATCTGTTTCGTTTTCATAAGGATTTCCGGGCTTTTCTGTACCTGCTGTATTGAAGCGACGATTGGTACGAAGAAATGCTTCCGGAATGCCATACCAAGCTTGATACGTTTTTTCTTTTCCTGAAATCACGTTGAAACGCAGCGACGAATTCTTTGTGAAATATGCACCAGATAAATAAAACGAGCGCATATTGGTATTGGCTCTATCAATAAACCCATCACTATTGATACTGCTCAATCGGGCATCTACAGTAAACTTGCCATTAATGAGTCCGGTACCTGCTTTTACCGTATTCTTCCAAGTATTGAAGGAGCCATAGCTATTGTTCACTTCTCCATAAGCTTGTTCTTGATAGCTATTGGTGCTTAGGTTCATGGTAGCACCAAAAGCACCTGCGCCGTTAGATGAAGTACCAACGCCTCTTTGTACTTGAATGGAATTAACGGAGGAAGCCAGATCAGGCAAATTCACAAAGAACAAGCCCTGACTCTCGGCATCGTTATACGGAATACCATTAATAGTCATATTGATGCGGGTAGCATCTGTTCCACGAATGCGGATGCCAGTATAGCCCACACCATTACCAGCATCTGAGTTGGCTACAACAGAAGGTGTTTGGTTGAGCAGAAAGGGGAGGTCCTGACCAAAATTTTGTTTGGCGATGGCTGCTTCGCCCAAATTGGTTTTGGCAAATGGCGCTTTTTCTGAAGCACGGGTTGCGGTTACCTCCAATGGTTGCAGGTGGTTGGGGTTGGGCTGTAAAAAAATTTGTAAATCATTTTCTTGAGTAGAGATCGTCTGGCTTTGGTAGCCAACAAATGAAACTGTCAGTGTCTGACTTTTTGATTTGTTATTGGCAGTAAAGCGACCGTTGTCATCTGTTCTGATGGCTGTTTGACCAATGCGGACGATAGCTCCGGTTAGAGGTTCTTTGGTTTGCGCATCTGCTACCTTGCCTTTGATGGTAGCTGATTGAGCGATGGATACACTTGCTGCAAGCAGGCAGCCGATTGTTCCCAAAAATCTTTTCATGACTTTTTGTTTAAAAAATGAATCAATTTGGGAACAGGGAAAATGCTGTAGGAAAAGCACAGCTCTAGAAACTGTACACCTCCCTTCGCAGGAATTACCCTGTTCAGGTTCTACGGGTATTATCTCAGCCGTTCTATGTGAACAGCACCCCGGGATTGAGCGGTAAAGGTAGGCGGCCATTTTTTTACAGCCAAGTGTAACTTTGGCACCAATTTGCCGTTTCACCTAAAAAACACCGTAATGAAACATTTGTTGATCAGCTTTTGCTGTTTATTGGGAACCCTGGCCGGGATGGCACAGGAGGAGAAGAATGTGGTGTACGATGCCAATGTGGAAGTACGCAAAGTGGCGGATTTCAAAGAAATTGAAGTGTCGGGTGCCATAGATCTATATCTGTCACAAGGCTCAGAAGAGGCAGTGGCAGTAAGTGCTAGTGCCGATGAGGTGCGTGACAGAATCCGTACTGAAGTGAGAAATGGCGTATTGTACATTTCTTTTGATACCAAGGGTTGGAACTGGCGTAGTTGGAGTAATTCCAAGATGAAAGCTTATGTCACTTTCAAAGACCTAAAAAAAGTAGAAGCAACCGGCGCTTGTAATGTGAAGACAACAGGTAGTATCAAAGTAGCTGAGCTTCGCATTGAGTTATCAGGTGCGAGTGATTTTAATGGAGCAGTTCAGGCAGAAAAATTGGTGATTGATGCCAGTGGCGCTTCAAATGCAAAAATTGCTGGTACTGCCGGCAAAGCAGAAATTGATGCCAGTGGTGCCTGCAGTATTCGTGCATTTGATTTGAAAGTAGATTATTGTAAGGTAGAAGCATCTGGTGCATCTGGTATCCGCATTCACGTAAATAAAGAATTGAATGCTGAAGCCAGTGGTGGTAGCAATGTGTATTACAGAGGTGAAGGCCTGATTCGCGATATCAATACTAGTGGTGCGGCTTCTGTGAAGAGAAGAAATGATGATTGATAAAATATTTGGATAGAAAATCGCCGACCATTACCTTTGCTGCCCATTAACGCGATAATTTAGAACTCATTATTTCGCGAGGTAGAGCAGCGGTAGCTCGTCGGGCTCATAACCCGAAGGTCGATGGTTCGATCCCATCCCTCGCAACACTAGACCCCGGATTTCCGGGGTTTTATTTTTTAGTACATTACAGCAAGATGAAATCCGGTTTTGTCAACATATTCGGTAAGCCCAATGCGGGGAAAAGCACTTTACTTAACGCCTTGCTGGGGGAGAAGCTGGCTATTGTATCGCCCAAAGTGCAAACAACCAGGCACCGCATCAAAGGTTTCTTAAATAAACCGGGTGAGTATCAGGTCATTTTTTCCGATACCCCAGGCATCATTGAAGCCAAATACAAGCTACATGAGAAAATGATGCTGGCGGTGAAGTCGGCACTGGAAGATGCAGACATTGCTTTATTATTAGTAGACATCAACGATGATCTGGAAGAAGCGGATGCGATCTTCAGTTCATTGAAATTGAAAGTGCCAGTTATTCTAGTACTGAATAAAATCGATACCGGTAAAAAACTGGAAGCCGCGAAAGCATTTTTTAAGGATAAGCCCTATGCGAAAAACTGTATTGCGATTTCAGCTTTGAAAAAACAGCATACAGAAGTATTGATTAAAACGATTCTGGATTTATTACCAGAAGGTGATCCATTTTATCCAGAAGATCATCTAAGTGATTTGCCCACCAAATTTTTTGTGGCAGAATTGATAAGAGAAAGAATCTATGAGTTATTTGGAGATGAGATTCCTTATCATACTGCTGTGTTGGTGAACGAGTATAAGGAGCGTGGTCATCTGGTTAAGATTCAGGCAGATATTATTGTGCAGAGAGAAACCCAGAAAGGGATTATTCTCGGTGAGCGTGGCAAGATGATTAAAGAAATTGGTACTGCTGCGCGAAAAGAGATTGAAGCATTTATTGGTGAGAAAGTATTTCTGGAATTGTTTGTAAAAGTAAAACCCAAGTGGCGCGACAATGAATTGCAGTTGCGCGAATACGGATACCAATAAAACAACCATATGCGACCTTTATTCCTTTTCTTATTGCTATGCTGTGCCTCATTTTCAAAAGCACAGGTAGTATTCGATCCAGTTATTGCGGGTAATTCGCCCGGTGGCTCCATCATCATGACGCAGATCAATATTTATGGTACAGATAAATTAGGTCGTGCCATTAGTTTAAGTGATGTGCGCGGTACACCTTTTGCAGACTCTGCATGGCGCGTAGCTTGGCTGTTTGATTTCAACGATAAATTGTTTGGCAAGTTCACTGTCAAGATTAATCTCTATAACAATAACCTGCATTACCTCAACAAAATGGGCGAGGAGTTGGTAGCAGATAAAGGGCAGATTAAACGTGTTGTGTTTGTTCCCAAAGACAGTACAGAACCCTTGCAGATGTATCAGTGTGGCTTTAAAGGAATGGATAAGGATGAGTCGAGCTTGTTTCACTATATGCAAACCTTCAATATTGGTGGCGTGCAATTGATCAAGCGAACGACTAAATACATTGATACCTATGATTCATTGGTGATTTATAAGTTGAATCGTTTTAGAAAGAAAGAATCGTATTATCTCTATCAAAACGGTATCGCCACACAATTACCAAGGCTCTCTCGTTCTAATATTCTTGAGTCAATTCCTGCTGAAGCTAGTATAGAAGCATGGCTTGATAAACAACAGAATAAGCTCAGAACACCACAGGAAGTGGCACTGTTTCTGGACTATTATAACAGCAAGCGAGGTAATAAAATCAGGCTGGTATTCGATTAATCACGACCTTTGCGCCCATTCTAAATTATTATGTCTGCGTATACAGTTGCAATTGTTGGCCGCCCAAATGTGGGTAAAAGTACTTTCTTCAACCGCTTATTGGAGCAAAGAAAGGCTATTGTGGATGATATCAGCGGTGTTACGCGCGATCGTCAATACGGTGTTTCTGAATGGAACGGCAAAACATTCAATGTGATCGATACAGGTGGATTTGTGCCAGATAGCGAAGACATATTTGAAACAGAGATTCGTAAGCAGGTGAAGATTGCGATTGAAGAGGCCAATGCCTTGATCTTCATGGTAGATGTGGTTACCGGCATCACAGAATTAGATGATAGCATGGCGCATTTGCTGCGCAGAAGTACCAAGCCAGTGTATTTGGCAGTGAATAAGGTTGACAACCATGAGCGCATGTTGGATGCCACTGAATTTTATTCATTGGGCTTTGATCATATTTTCTTCATTAGTAGCATTAGTGGTAGTGGTTCTGGCGAGTTATTGGATGCGATCACTGAGCAAATTGAACCGGAAGTATCTACAGCAACAGAAGAAGAACTGGCATTACCTAAGTTCGCGATTATTGGACAGCCCAACGTGGGAAAGTCAAGCCTATTAAATGCCTTAATCGGACAGGAGCGTACCATCGTAAGTGATATTGCAGGTACAACTCGTGATACTATTCATACCCATTATAATCTTTTTCAGAAAGAATTTATCCTGATCGATACGGCTGGTATACGCCGTAAAAACAAGGAAAAGGATGATCTGGAGTTTTATTCTGTAATACGTGCCATCAAGGCCATGGATGAGGCAGATGTCTGTTTGCTGGTGCTTGATGCTGCAAAAGGTATTACGGCTCAGGATGTAAGTATCTTCTCCTTAGCCGCCAGAAAGGGGAAGGGTGTGGTGATTTTGGTGAACAAGTGGGATGTAATGGAGAAATCCACCAATACAGCCCGTGATTATGAGAAAGTGTTGAAGCAAAGAATAGCGCCATTTACTGATGTGCCTGTGATCTTTATTTCGGCAAAGGAAAAGACCCGCATCTTCAAAGCCATTGAAATTGGTTTGGATGTATTTGAAAATAAGCGTCGCAAAATCTCTACTTCACAATTGAATGAAGTGATGCTGAAAGCTGTGGAAGCTTACCATGCGCCTGTGGTTCGCGGTCATTCGGTAAAAATCAAATACGTTACGCAATTGCCAACCCAGGTTCCGTCCTTTGCGTTTTTCACGAATTATCCAGACGATATCAAAACCCCTTACCGTAACTACCTTGAAAATCAATTACGTACACATTTTAAATTTCAAGGTGTACCCATCAGGATTTACTTCAGAAAAAAATAAAAATTGCTGTTAAAATTTGATGAATTCGCATCAGCCCTTATCTTTGCGACCAAATTAAAAAAACACTTACAATGAAAAAAGTACTCGCATTACTGGCTATCGCTGGTTTCGTAGCTTGCAACAGCGGTGAAAACACTGAAGCTAAAACTGATTCTCCTGCTACTACTGTAGATTCTACTGTAGCTGCTCCTGCTGTTGATTCTGCTGCTCCTGCAGTTGATTCAGCTGCTGCTGCTGACACTACTAAGAAGTAATTCATTGTACTGAATTAATAACTTCTTGCAAGAAGGCCCCGCCAAGTGCGGGGTTTTTTATTTCCGGGCCCTGCCGAACGGCTTCTCGAGAAAACTTTTGCGCATACGCTTTGCTTCCTCATTCCAGGCTGCTGCGACAATAATCAGTTCTGGAATTTGTAATTGATGGATGTCTTTGGGTTGGGTGAGTACCACAGATGCTACCATATCCCTGCCACGCAGGTCTAACTGCGGGAAAGCGATTACCAGATCCTTGCCTCTGCAAAAGCCCAGATCAAGCCCTTCTTTGGTTTTATTGAGATAGCAAAACATGCCATGATAATGGTAAAAGGGAATTTTGAAGCTAAATTTTTCTTCAATGCCGGGCACGTTTTCCAGTAATAATTGCCTGATGAGGGCTGCAGTCTCGGCGAGCGGGGTTTCTAATTGGTCGATATAAGCATCTACCTGCCGGCTCATTTCTTACTCAACTGCTTGATGAGTTGCGCTACTTCAAGCTTGTATTGTTTTAACTGCGTTTCCTGTTCTTTGATAAAGCTGTTCTGTTCCAGTTTGCCTAATACTGCATTCATTTCTGCCACTGTATCATACACCATTTTACGGAAGCTGTTGCTGTAGTCCTTGGCTCTGGAATCATAAATGCCCTTGCACATCCATTCCTTTGTGCTCACAGCCTGCTGTAATAATTGTACAATGCTATGTGCTGCTGCATTGCGTATGTTGAGTCCTGTTATTTCTTCCAGCACTGCTAACCCATACTGATTTTTCTGAGCCGCATATTGCTGACCAATCAACTCATACTGATCATGAACCGCATACCAGTTCTTCAGTTTGCCTTTTTTGATTTGTTCTTTCAGTTTGCTCAGCTCGTTGGTGGTCATTAATTGTCCGCCCACATTCATCCATTGCTGGCGTTTCAGTTTAGTGGGCAGACTTTCCTGCCAGCTGCGGAAGGATTTGATACCTGAATCGCGCCAAGATTGCATTAAGGCATTGGCGCCAAAATAGGTAATGAGCTGACGGAAAATATCATAGGCATTGCGCACTTTTACCAGCTGCGCTTTTCTTCTGCTGTTCTCAAAGCCATCTGCATAAATAGCCAGGCTATCAATAACAGCATCCTGGCTCATTAGTAATTGCTTGCCCAGTGCCGCTGCTTTTTTCAAATCTGGTTTCTTACCGGGTTCTTCTTTCAGCAGAAAAGCTTTGCCGGTAAATAGTTCCAACAACTGCATGGCATGAATGATCTCTTCAATAGTATCAGGTGCCAGATAATCGTATTCAATCAGTTGTTTGCGTTCAATCCGCTTATCACGATCTACATATTTCCAGGCATTCCTCTCCAGTGCATACATGTTGTATTGAAACCAGAATGCCGGCATTACCGTTAGCTGGTCTTTTGAAGCATCATTGCTTACAAGAGAGAAGGGGATGGGTATCTGCAGCTCATGCATATAATCGCCCTTGGCAATCATCGTAAAGCTGGCAAATACTGAATTGTGTTTTAAGCTTACACAGAGTCCGGGCCAGAAGCCTCTGCCCGCAATTAGTTCGCCATCATTACCTCTGCTATTGTGGTTAGAACCAATAGTTGCACCCGCAGCAATATTGCTTTGCCCCATGATGGTTGCTGCGCAAAGGAATGAGTTGTTATGGTGTTGCTCATGTGCTGGGAAGATCAAGGAATTCAATACCTCGCAACAAGAGATAGTTGCGTTATTACCCAGATAAGAGTTGATCAATCGTGCACCATATTTCAGTTGTGAGTGTGAAGCCATCACAAAACGAACAGCTTTTACACCATAGAAAGCCCTGCAGCCAAAACCGATGATGCCATTCACCATTTCACAACCCTCACCAATCTGTGTCTTTCCTTCTTCTCCAGAATTGATGGTAAGGTTTTTGAGTTTGTTGGCACCCTTGATATAGGCATCGCTACCAATCCAACAGTCTTTGAGGATACTACAGTTTTTGATTACCGTTCTATCGCCAATCTTGCCATAATAACCACGTTTGGTATCAAACTGTGCTTCGGTTATTTCAAT
>DALYHN010000025.1:0-16369 GCA_031970875.1 Chitinophagaceae bacterium | reverse complement strand
TAGGCGTGAAAGAATGAATATGGCTCTACGTTAGAATAAAACATATTCAAATGCGCAAGCAAGGTAGGAAGTTTTGGAAATGAAGAATTAAAAATTAATAATTAATAATTGTATCAATTTAAGTAGATCTGTACTGAAATGGTAAAGTACACCAAAGACAAAAGGCTAGAGGCTAAAGACTGTTCCTAGTCTCACTTCTTACTCGTTTCCCCGATTTTCTCTTTTAAGCTGTAGTAGAGATGTTGTACCAAGCCGTCTGCCAGACCAATCTTGGGTACGTAGATTTCTTCCGCATCAGCCCAACGCATCACGTTGATATAAATCTGTAAAGCGTGTGTAATCACATCGGCGCGGTCTTCTCTAAGCTTGTAAATGCGCATGCGCTCATCCAATGATACAGCAGAGAGTTCTTTGTAATAGTCCTTCAGTAAGTCGATATGCAAAGGCTTGCCTTCTTTCTTCTTACTAAGCGAAAACACTTTGTTGATATTACCACCTGAGCCGATGGCGATTAATTTTTTATATCCCTTGGTGCCATTCTTGACAAACTCTTTCATTTCATCCCAACGATAGTCGGAGACCATATCTTTCAATAAACGTATGGTACCAATATTGAAAGATTGCTTGAAGATCATTTTATTCTCAGCGAAGAAAGTCAGCTCTGTACTACCACCGCCTACATCAATATAGAGATAGCTATGATCAGTGTCTAAGTTTTCCGCAATATGGTTCTCATAAATGATGGAAGCTTCTAAATCACCACTGATGATGTCAATATCAATACCTGTTTCCATCCGCACTTTGCGAATAATTTCCTCGCTATTAGAAGCATCCCGCATGGCGGAAGTGGCACAGGCAATCACATGCTTCACATCATAAACTTTCATCAAGTGACCATAAGCTTTCATGGTCTGCAGAATCATGCCTTTGCGTTCTTTGGATATTTCGCCTTTTTCAAACACATCCAATCCAAGGCGAAGTGGAACACGAACCAGGTTCAGTTTGCTGAAATGGGGTTTGCCATCCGTGTTGGGCAACACATCGGTGATCAATAATCTGGCTGCGTTACTGCCGATATCAATTGCGGCGATTCTCAAGTTGCTTCTGGGTTTTCTGGTATAAATACTGGTAGATCTCTATTTGAGAACGTACTTTCTTTTTACCAGCCCAAGATACATAGTTATTACTCAGCTCATTATCCAGCTTGCGGGCTTTTACGTTATCTCTTAATTGTATGTGGATAATCTCTTTCAGCTCCTGCTTTAATTCTGGGTCTGTGATGAATACACCCGACTCAATCCGATGATCCAAGTTGCGTACCATCCAGTCAGCACTAGAAATCATGATCTTCTCTTTGCCACCATTGCCAAATATCATCACGCGTGCATGCTCCAGGTATTCATCTACAATGCTGATGGCCTGTACAGGCGTAACGGCCTTTTTTACATCCATCTTACCGCAGAAAATTCCTCGTATAATCAACTTGACTTCTACACCAGCTTTAGCAGCTTCTACTAATTGATCGATGAGCGTTTTATCACTTAGGGAGTTAGATTTTACGACGATGCTGGCAGGCTTACCAGATTTGGCCAACTTAATTTCTCTTGCTACATGCGTTTGTATGAGCTGTCGCATAGAAACAGGAGAGATGCTTAATGTCTTACATGCTTTTAAAGGCTGCATTCCCTTTTTCCAATTGTGTAGATATTGGAAAATACGGTTGATATCAGCCATAATATTTCTGTTGCTAGTCAGCAGGCAATGATCGCCATAGACCCTTGCTGTTTTCTCATTGAGGTTACCCGTACTGACAAAGCCGTACTGAATGGTTTTAGTACCTACACGTTTCTTGATTACACAAACTTTGGCGTGTACTTTCATACGTGGTACACCCAATAGCACAATCACGCCTTCTTCCTCCAGTACATTTTTCCATTCCAAGTTGGCTTCTTCATCGAAGCGTGCTTTTAGTTCCAGCATAACAACTACTTGCTTGCCATTTCTTGCTGCATTGATCAGTGCGTTGATGACTTTCGAATTATTAGCTAATCGGTAGGCAGTAATTTGTATCGACTGTACCTGTGGATCCATGGCTGCTTCGCGAAGCAAATCAATAACCGGATTAAAGCTATGGTAGGGGAAATGGAGTAAAACATCTTTCTCCAAAATCACATCTGTAACACGATGCACATCCTGCAAAGCGGGATGCGTGAATGGTGCACGACGTGGATTGGGTTTAAACACATCCGGAAAATCCATGAAGTGACGGAAATTATGGATACGTCCACCAGGGATGATATTGCTTTTTCTGGAAAGGCTGAGTCGTCTAATCAAGTATTCCAGTAAAGCTGCATCCATTTCCTTGTCGTACACAAAACGAACAGGTTTTCCTTTGCGGCGATTTTTAATACCCTTTTCAATTTTCTCCACGAAAGTGGTACTAACATCATTGTCAATATCCAACTCCGCATCTTTAGTTACTTTGAATACATGGGCATCAAAATGATCGTATCCAAAATAAGAGAAGATATAGGGCAGGTTGAAGCGTATAACGTCTTCTAATAGAATGATGGCTTTTTCTCCTTTGGCAGAGGGTAACTGTACAAATCTGCCAACTGCTTTCGCCGGCACTTCAATCAATGCATATTTCTGATCGTAAGCCGATTGTTGCTTACGCATAACTACGCCTAAATAAATGCTTTTATCACGCAAGTAGGGTAGTTGTGGAAGGCTTTCAATCATCAGTGGGATGATGCTGGAACGAACTTCCTCTTCAAAGAAACGGGTAACAAATTGTTGTTGTGTTTTATTGAGGTGCTTTTCGTCGAGCAGAAAAATCTTCTCCTTCTTTAGCTCTTTGAGAATATTGTTCCAGATTCTATTGAACTCATTTTGTTGTTGCAATACAATCGTCTGAATCTGATCCAAGATAGCTTGAGGATCATCTTCCATGTGCATATTGAGCTTGCGACGTTTTTCAGCAAACTCAATCATGCGTTTTAAAGTTGCAACACGTACACGGAAAAACTCATCAGAGTTATTGGAAAAAATACCCAGAAATCGGATACGCTCTTTTAAGGGAACTGTAGGATCATTGGCTTCTTGTAAAACCCTTGCATTAAAACTTAACCAGCTAATATCTCTTGGAATAAACCTGTCTTTATGCATAACAAGCGACTGTCTTGTAACAAATATACTGGCTGCAAAGGCGCGACAATGTTAAGTTTCTCTAAGAATAAGATGATTTGATCTGTTGGATTAAACCGGTTGTGGAGAAACCTTCTACGATAGGATTGATAACCACGCGACCACCATTTGCCATCACTTCTTTGGAACCGACGATCTGTTCAATTGTGTAATCACCGCCCTTTACCAGTACATCTGGCTTCAACGCTGTAATCAACTCAAATGGCGTATCCTCTTCAAAAATCACCACGGCATCTACCATGAGCAGACTAGCTAATAATAATGCGCGACTATGTTGCGTATTCACCGGGCGTGATTCGCCTTTCAGGCGTTTTACGCTTGCATCACTATTTAAGCCAACAACTAAATAATCTGCTTCTTTGGCTGCCGCAGATAAGGAGAAAATATGTCCCTCATGCAGGATATCGAAACAACCGTTGGCAAAAGCTACATTTTTCCCCAGCACTTTCCAAGATGCGATCATGGATTGCGCTTTAGCTAGATCCATGATTTTTTGTTCGATGATATCAGCTTTTTTCATGCGTGCGTTTTCTATTGTACACTGGTAATAATCCCAGACTGATAAAGCCCATTAATAACACGATGCTAAACTGTGCCAGCCATTGTAAGGTACCGTTGGCATAACCCATTTCAAAAGGCACATTGCTTAGTTCCAACACTTTGGCAATAAAGAAAGCATAAGCACCAATACCGCCTGGAGTCAAAATCATCCCAATACTGGCAAAAGCAAGTGCTGAAATAGCATCAGCCAGACTTAGATGGCTGGTTGCTTCAATCGCAAACAAACCAACCCAAGTTCCTACGATATACAGTATCCAAATGGCAGCACTATAAATAATAAACAATCCCTTTTGCTTAAGCTTGCGCACACTGCTGATTCCTTCCCATACACCGAGGAAAATATGTTTCACTTTTTCTACAATCGCCAGGTGTGCAAATTGCTTAAACCAATATATAATAGCACCGATGATGGCAATGATGACACAAAGAATGATTACTAGTTTATTGGCATTGATATGTCCAGCTTTATCCTGAAATGCATTTTGAAATAAACTAATGGCGTATTGGCCAACGATGTCAAATTGTAAGATAAAAGCCAATACAAACACCAGCGCAAGCGAAATCACATCAAAAGCGCGCTCGGCTACGATGGTACCTACCAGTTTCTGCGCTGGTACTTTTTCATAACGGGCAAGAATGGTACACTTCAATACTTCACCTAAACGTGGAACGGCCAGGTTGGCGAGATAACCCACCATTACTGCAAAGAATGCATTGGCTAGGCTAGGGCGGTAGCCCATTGGTTCGATTAAAATTTTCCAACGAAGCGCACGTAAAACATGGCTTCCAGTTAAAATCAGGAAAACTGGTAGTATAAGCCAATAGCGGGCATTAGTCAGAGCAGCTTTGAATTCACCCCATTTATCGGCTGGAATTTGTTGCAAACTCCACCACACGAGGAAAATACCAATGCCTAGAAAGAGAATGTATTGCAGTATTGAACCTAGTTTCTTGTTCATGCTGCGGCAATTTACTAAGCCTTATTTACAATCTATTGCCTTCTTTGGGAAAGACCACCCATGGCTGGAACTGTTTAGCCGCTTCAAAGTCTAGTTGCGCGTAGGAAATAATCACCACCAGATCACCAACAGCACCCCTGCGGGCAGCAGGTCCATTCAAACAAACCACACCACTACCAGCTTTGCCTTTGATTAGATAGGTTTCGATTCTCTCTCCATTATTCACGTTCACAATCTGCACTTTTTCTCCCTCAATCATATTTGCTGCTGCCATTAGATCAGCATCCAGTGTAAGGCTACCCACATAATGGAGATTGGCTTCTGTTATAGTAACACGATGAATTTTCGACTTAAGCACCTCTATCAACATATGCTAGATTTTCGGCACGCAAGGTAAGGGGCCGTATGATATGTTGATGTTAATTATGGATGCAGTGGTAGATTGTCAATTAAGCGAACACCGCCAATAAATGCTGCAATCAATGCAACAACCGGCGTTTGGCCGTCCCATACTGTAATGGGCTCTAAGGTTTTTGCGTCGGCAATACGCACATAATCTATGCGGTCAAAGCCGGCTGTTTGGAGGTGATCAATGGCTGTTTGAATCAGTATTCCGGTTTCACCCGCTTGAATATCGGACTTCAAGAATTGAAGTGTGGCATAAATGGCTGTGGCATTTTGCCTTGAAGCCTTATCCAAACGCATATTCCTACTACTCATGGCCAGTCCGTCTGCCTCTCGTAGAGTAGGCGCCTGAATCAATTGGATCTTTTTACCGGTTAATTCCAACATTTTGGCAATGACCATGCATTGCTGGTAATCTTTCTGTCCAAGAAAAAGCATATCCGGCTGTACTGTATCCAATAAACGATTTACTACCTGACAAACACCTTGAAAATGCCCCGGGCGATAGTAGCCTTCCAGCAAAGCTTCTATTCTACCAAGTGCATAAGTTTCCAAACCAGTGGTGCCGTTAGGATAGATATCGTTTACCCTAGGTAAAAAGAGGATATCACAGCCAGCTTTCTCTAATTGTTGAATATCCTTGTCAAGCGTAACAGGATAATGTACAAAATCCTGTTGATCATTGAATTGGGTTGGGTTAATGAAAATACTGCTGACAGTAGTTGTTGCTGACTGTTTTGATCGCTCAATTAAAGAGATATGCCCCTGATGCAAAGCGCCCATTGTTGGCACAAGGCCGATGGTGGATTTATTATCGCGCAATTTTTGGAGGTGGGCGTGGATGTCTGCCGGATGCCGGAAAAGGATCATAAAGAATGGTTTTCAGTACCTGCCGTAGGGGCTTTTGCCTGAATTCGGGGTAATTTTCGTACTTTCGCACCCTTATTTTACAGGCTACCTGCTAAAACAGCGAACTGATGTCAACAAAGAAAAGAATTTTATTCATTGCCACTGAAATGTCGCCCTACCTGGAGCTGACAGAGTTTGCGGAGATTGTTAACAAACTAGCCATCAAGAGTAATGAAAGCGGATTAGAAGTAAGATGCATCATGCCGCGTTTCGGGGTAATCAATGAAAGAAGACATCGTTTGCATGAAGTGGTACGTTTATCTGGTATCAATGTTTCTGTTGATGATGATGATTATCCACTGCAAATCAAAGTAGCTTCTTTACCTAACGCACGCTTGCAGGTTTATTTCTTAGAAAACGAAGATTTCTTCAAGCGCAAATATATCTTCCACGATGAGCAAGAGCAGTGGTTTGATGACAACGATTTAAGAACAATTTTCTTTTGTAAAGGCGCACTGGAAACTGTGAAGAAATTTGGCTGGCCTCCGGATATTATTCATTGCAGTGGTTGGATGACAGGATTGATTCCAGCATACATCAAAACAGCCTATAAGCGTGAGCCTGTATTCAGTAATAGCAAAGTGATTTTCACGATCGGTCAGAATACATTTGAAGAGAAGCTGGGTGCTGATTTCTTGAAGCGCGCAGTGATCAATGCCAATATCAAGGAAAAAGACCTTGAGGCATTTAAAGATGCCAACAATACGTCCTTGTTCAAAGGTGGTGCGGCACATGCAGATGCCATCACATTTGGTGCTGACACGATTGAGAAGAAACTCACCGATGAATTCACCAAGGTAAAGGGTAAAAAGGTTGTTCCCTTTAAAGGCTGGGATTCTGATTTAACAGAGTATTTAGAATTGTACAACGACCTTGCAAGCAAGTAATTACGAGCCCATGTCTTTGAAATTTCCGGTGCGGAATTTGACTATTTTTCTGCTGATTATTTCCTTTTCTTATAGCTGTACCAGGATCACTACAACCGATATTGGCGGTTCGCTAATACCTGCTATCGACGGGGTGAACACTTTGGACACCATTTTCAATGTTGAATCAGATATTTTTGAGGATACTGATACTATTAAAGTTGGTCGTGGCGACCTGCATATGCTTGGTCAGCTGAATGACCCCCAATTTGGTAGTACTAATGCTTCTATTTTTTTTGAAACTTTACCGCCCTTCTTTCCTTATACCGTTGGACAACCGGCAGACAGCATCAAGGCTGATTCAGCCATATTGATGTTATCTTATAAAGGGTTTTATGGCGATTCAACCCAACCTTTGAACCTCTCTGTTTACGAAATAAATAACGCAAAAGGCTTAAGTCCTTTGGTTAGTTATCCATCGGGCCCTTTGCCTAACCCATTACCCGTAGCACACTTACCAACAGTGCTTGGTACACAACAAGTGGATATCAGAAGAATGGCTGATTCGATAAACACTGTTTACGAGAAAACCACCAATATGATTCGTATCAAGTTGCCTGTATCAATTGCAACAAGGCTTTTAAAGCAATATGATACGACAAATGCGTACAAATCGGATTCAAGCTTCAGGACTTATTTCGGTGGCCTTGCTATCAAAGTCAACAATAGCACAACCACAAATGCATTATTAAAAATAGCCTTAAATGATGCCAATACAAAGCTTGGTCTTTATTACCGATATCCTTATACAAATCCTTCTGGCGTAAGAAAGGATACATCGGTTGCACTGTATTATACATATACTAATGCAAACGGCTTTGGCTATGGTCATGCCAACTTTATTGAAAGAAATAGGAGTACAGCTACAGGTGTCAACAATATCAATAATTACCTGTCGAATAATCCTGCAACACAAAAAGATAGTATCCTGCACGTACAAACCGGGCCGGGAACTTTTGTACGTATTCGTATCCCGGGGTTAAAAAGACTTAGCAGCAGAATCATTCACCGTGCTGAATTAATTGCTGAGCAAGTTCCGGACGATAACAACCTTACTGCAGAGCTCAATCAGCTTTTACCTCCTAATATTTTGTTTCTGGGTATTTATGATAGTTTGAACAAACGCAAACGAAATATCCCTAATGATTTTCAGGTGGTACAGGGTGGAACCACTAATATCAATACTTTTGGTGGAATCCTAACCTATCGTTCTTTACAAGGCTATAATCGTGTAGCAACCTATCAATTCAATATCAGTCGTTATATCCAAGGAATTATCACCAGAAACGATAATGAATTTGACTTGCGCTTTTATGCTCCTGTAATTGGCGATTTCCTCTTTTACAGCGATCCTTTTCCAGGAAACAACCTCGCACAGTTACTTTTCTTCAATGCTTTCTCATCTAATGATGCAGCTATAGGAAGGGTAAGACTCGGTGGGGGTAACCACAGTAAGTTTAGACTGCGTTTACGCATAATTTACTCACGTACTTGATAATATCGAATAGTTACCTATATTTTTGCACCCAAAATCAATCTTAATAACCATTTTTTATGCCTTATTTATTTACTTCTGAGAGCGTTTCTGAAGGACATCCGGACAAAGTGGCCGATCAGATTTCTGACGCTTTAATCGATAACTTCCTGGCTTATGACGCACAGTCTAAAGTAGCCTGCGAAACCTTAGTAACAACTGGTCAGGTTGTTCTGGCAGGTGAGGTGAAGTCTAAAACCTACTTAGATGTTCAGGAAATTGCCCGCGAAGTGATTCGTAATATCGGCTACACAAAGGCTGAATACATGTTTGAAGCCAATTCTTGCGGTATTCTTTCTGCTATTCATGAGCAGAGTGCAGATATCAACCGTGGTGTTGACCGCTCTGTTAAGAAGCTAAGCTTTGAAGCAAAAGCAAACGCGCAGGGTGCCGGCGACCAAGGTATGATGTTCGGTTATGCAACCCGCGAAACCGACAACTACATGCCATTGGCTTTGGATCTGGCACACAAGATTCTGCAGGAACTGTCTAAGACACGCAGAGCCGGTAAAGAAATGAAGTACCTGCGTCCTGATGCTAAGAGCCAGGTGACTATCGAATATGATGATAACAATGTTCCTGTTCGTATCGATACCATCGTTGTATCTACACAGCACGATGATTTCGGCAGCGATAAGCAAATGCTAGAGCAAATCCGTAAGGATATCATCGGTATCATCATCCCACGCGTGAAAAAGCAATTGAAAGCTTCTTTGCAGAAGTTATTCAATGATCAAATCACTTACCATATCAACCCAACAGGCAAATTCGTGATCGGTGGTCCACACGGCGATACTGGCTTGACTGGTCGTAAGATCATCGTAGATACTTACGGTGGTAAAGGCGCGCACGGTGGTGGTGCTTTCAGCGGTAAAGATCCTTCTAAGGTTGACCGTTCTGCTGCTTATGCAACTCGTCATATTGCCAAGAACTTGGTAGCTGCTGGTCTTTGCGATGAAGTACTGGTACAGGTATCTTATGCAATTGGTGTTGCCAAGCCTTGCGGTTTGTATATTAATACTTATGGCACAGCTAAGGTGAATAAGACTGACGGTGAGATCGCTCGTATTGTAGAGAAAATCTTCGATATGCGCCCTTACGCTATTGAGCAGCGCCTGAAACTGCGTAACCCAATCTATTCTGAAACAGCTGCTTATGGTCACATGGGCCGCGAACCTAAAAAGGTGACGAAAGTGTTCAACAAGGGTAAAGACACAGAGAAAAAAGTAGAAGTTGAGCTGTTTACTTGGGAAAAACTGGATTATGTTGACCAAGTGAAAAAAGCCTTCAAAATCAAATAATCAACAATTAATACTTGAAAACCTCTGCCATCCGGCAGAGGTTTTTTATTTTCAATACATGACAAAGAAAATATTACGGCCTCTGATAGCAACGATTGTGGTCTTTGCTATAATGCGTTTGCAAGGAGCTTCACTATTCAGCATATATTCCCCCGGAGGTATCGTTGACCTAGAATTGGCCAGAACAGCTGATCAAGTTCAAAAGTATCTGCTGCTCTGGGATAATGCTGTTATAAAATGGAATATCACCATCGACTTCTTTTTCATCATAGCCTATACTTGGTTATTGTACGCTTGGTTAAGATGGATTAAAGCATATTTACAAAGTATCATCAGACAGCAAATCAATCAGTGGCTGACCAAAGCCGTTATATTGGTTGGTGTGCTAGATATGTTGGAAAACAGTCTTATGCTTTTCACCATTAAAGGATTGTACAATACTTTGAGTTTGGAAGCTACTTACTGGTTTGCAGTAAGCAAATTCGCTTTAGCTGGCATTACATTAACCTACATTCTCTTGAATAGCATATTCATCGCTCTTTCAAAAAAATAATCGTGGAAGAAAATAATCCCTGGCAAATACTTCAGTCGAAAGCAGTCTATGATAACCCATGGATAGCTTTAACAGAATATGATGTAATCAATCCCAATGGTGGTAAAGGCATTTATGGAAAAGTGCATTTTAAGAATACAGCTATTGGCGTTCTGGTACTAGATGAGCATTGGCAAACCTATATCGTAGGTCAGTACCGATTTGTGCTGGATCAATACAGCTGGGAAATTCCAGAAGGTGGTGGTAAAGTAGGCGTTGATCCCCTAGAAGGCGCCAAACGTGAGTTATTGGAAGAAACTGGTCTTAAAGCTGCTCAGTGGGACTTTCTGTTGGGCATGCATTTATCCAATTCTGTTAGTGATGAGTGGGGTCTAGTGTATATAGCCCGTGGTTTATCGCAACATGAAGCCATGCCTGAGGAGACCGAGCAATTACATGTGCGTAAAATACCTTTTGGTCAGTTGCTTGAAATGGTAGATAAAGGTGAGGTTACAGACTCCTTAACCGTTGCTGCTGTATATAAAGTAGCATTGATGCGAGCGCAAGGCCGTTTGAAATGATACCTTTGCACCATGGCCATCAAAAAACAAAACCTCATCATAGGTCGCCAACCACTTCTGGAAGCAGTTCAAGCTGGTAGGGCTATCGATAAAATTCTATTACAGAAGAATGCAACTGGTGAAACTGTTCATGCGATTAGACAAATTGCCAAGGAGTATCAAATTCCAGTACAATTGGTGCCGGTTGAAAAACTCAATGGCATTACCAAGGCAAACCACCAAGGAGTGATTGCCTTTGCAGCATTGGTACAATACATGGATCTGCAGCAAGTAATTGATCATGTAGTAGGCGAGGGACAAACGCCACTTTTTTTAATGTTGGATGGCGTAACTGATGTAAGGAATATTGGTGCCATCACCAGAAGTGCAGTTTGTTGTGGCGCACAGGCCATCATCATTCCAGATAAAGGCGTAGGCGCTTTGAATGAAGAAGCGATGAAGAGTAGTGCAGGTGCTTTGGAATTGATTCATATCTGCCGCGTAAATAGTTTATTAAAAGCGGTGGATACATTGCACTTGAATGGCATACAAGTGTTTACCAGTGAAATGCGGGCTGATAAAAATGTACACGAACTCAACTTTACAGATCCATGCTGTGTGATTATGGGTGATGAGGGCAAAGGCGTACAACCTTATTTAGCGAAAGCTGCAGATGCTTTTTTTAAGATTCCCATGGCCACTAAGTTTGACTCATTCAATGTATCTGTTGCAGCAGGTATTATTTTATACGAAGCAATGAAACATAGAAATGGCTAAGCATCTGATACAATTGATTGAATGTCCCAGAGATGCCATGCAGGGCTGGCCGAAAATGATTGCTACGGCAGATAAAATTGCTTATCTGAATCAATTACTGCAAGTAGGTTTTCATACGCTCGACTTTGGCAGTTTTGTATCGCCTAAAGCCATTCCGCAAATGGCGGATACAGCTGAAGTATTGGCCGGACTTGATTTAAGCAATACATCCACTAAACTATTGGCCATCATTGCCAATGAGCGTGGCGCAGCTGAAGCAGTAAAGCATTCAGCTATTGACTATTTAGGTTTTCCCTTTTCTGTTTCTGAAACATTTCAACTGAGAAATACCAATAGTACTCGTGCAGAAAGCTTGGAACGTGTGGCAGCCATTCAAGCACTTTGTTCAGCACACAAGAAAACCCTCGTTGTCTATCTTAGTATGGGCTTTGGTAATCCTTATGGGGACCCATATAATGCATCTATTTTGCAGGAATGGGCGGAACAGATAGCAAAACTAGGCGTTAAAATTGTTTCTTTAGCTGATACAGTCGGACTTGCTGCGCCAGAACAAATACAAATCGCTACCAGTAGTTTGATTCAAGCCTATCCTGATATTCATATTGGTGTTCATTTACATGCGAGATCCGATCAGTGGCAGGATAAACTGCAAGCTGCGTTAGATGCCGGTTGTACAAGAATAGATGGCGCTATAAAAGGCATTGGTGGTTGTCCCATGGCGCAGGATGATCTGGTGGGCAATATGGATACCAGCTTGATGATACCTTATTTGCAGCAAAAACAATTATTACCCGAGTTGAATCATGCTGCACTAATAACTGCAACTAGGATGGCTGATCAAATCTTTACGCATTGATATGAAATTCCATTTCGAGTTCACAATACCAAAATCAGCCAATCCCATTCGCTACGGCAGTAGAAACCTTTTAATTGGTTCCTGTTTCACTGAGCATATAGGAGAAAAGCTTCGTTACCATAAGTTTCAGGTATTGGAAAATCCACATGGTATTTTGTTCAATCCTGAAAGTGTTGCGGAAGCCATCACAGATTATATTGATCAACGAGTGTACACCACTGCTGATTTGTTTCAACTCAATGAAACTTGGCATAGTTGGAAACACCATAGTCGATTTTCAGGCATTACACCCGAAGCGTCTGTACAAAAAATTAATACAAGTATTGAGGAAGCGCATCAACATATTCTGCATGCAGACAATATCCTAATTACGCTGGGTTCTGCTTGGACTTACCAGTTAACAGATAAAGCGCCGCTGTATCAACCAAATAAGGTTGCTGCAAATAACCACAAAGCACCGGCTGATTGGTTCAAGAAGCATTTGATGACTTATGAGGAAGTACTACAGGTGCTTGACAATATGTTACACAGGATTTTCTATACCAATCCGCATGCTAACATCATTTTTACCATTAGTCCGGTAAGACATTTGCGCGAAGGTGTAGTTGAGAATAATCGGAGCAAAGCGGTATTGATTCAAGCGGTGCATCACTTGGTTGACAAGTTCGAACAGTTATACTATTTCCCGGCTTATGAGTTGGTGATTGATGACTTACGCGATTATCGCTTTTATGCGGAAGATTTAGTGCATCCCAACTATCAGGCAACACAATATGTATGGGAGAAGTTTACAGATGCTTGTCTTGATCCTGCTGCACATACTATGATGAAGGAAATCGCCTCTATTCAACTTGCAGTGAAACATCGACCCTTCAATCCGGAAACAGCCATGCACAAAAAATTTCTGGAACAAAACCTTCAGAAAGCAACGACACTGCAAGCGCAATACCCTTATCTGGATTTACAACAGGAAATCAGTTTTTTCCAACAAGCATTGGCTTAGTGAATTCTATCGCCACGGATTTCCATTGACTCCATCAGTTCAGCTTCATAGGCCAGCCATTGCTTCCAGCGATTGCGCACGACTTCCTTATCGAGATATTGCTCAGCCAATGTGATGAATAGTGTATAATGTCCAGCTTCACTCTCCATAAAGCGTCGATAAAATTGGCGCATGTACGGATCATCCAAACCTTCACTCAATCTTTTAAAGCGTTCACAACTGCGGGCTTCAATCAAAGCCATGATAAATAGTTGGTCAAGGAAACGACCATCAGGATGACCGCCTTTTTGTTGAAACTCCATCAGCTTATTCACGTAAGCATCTTTACGTTGTTTACCCAATTTGAGGTTGCGCTTTTTTAGTTCCTTCAATACCGAGCGAAAATGTCCCCATTCCTCTGTCACAATCGGCGCTAGCGCCTCCACGACTGCTTCTTTGTCGGAGTATTTCTGGATAATGGAGATACAAGTAGTGGCTGCTTTTTGCTCGCAATAAGCATGGTCTGTTAGAATGGCTTCCAAACTAATACCAGCCAGATCCACCCAGCGAGGGTCGGTAGGTAATTGCAAACCCAGGATATTTTTGACGTCAATGGAGGTTTTGCTCGTTTCCATGCAGCAAATATCCGTTGCATCCGGTAGTTTTGGCGCATGTATCGGGATGATTTTCTGCAAGCCAAACTCAATGAACGAAAAGCTCAAGACGCTTTCCGTGTATTACGCCTGCAGGAAGGCAAAGCCGATTTTTGTTCCAACGATTATTTGGGCATCACACACAGACAATTGCTGAAAGAAAATGGACTTTCTACTGGTTCAACAGGATCGAGGTTATTAGCAGGCAATTGGCCAATCATGGAAACCGTAGAAAAAGAGATTGCGGCTTTCCATCAAGCGGAAGCAGCCCTTTTGTTCAACTCAGGCTATGATGCCAATCTTGGCTTATTATCGTCTGTGCCACAGAAAGGGGATACCATCATTTATGATCAGTTGTCACATGCTTCTATACGCGATGGTATACGTTTATCATTTGCACAAGCTTTTTCTTTTGCGCATAACGACCTCGCTGATCTTGAGAAAAAAATACAAGCTGCTACAGGCAATATCTTCATCGTTACAGAGTCCGTATTCAGCATGGATGGCGATATCTGTCCACTTAAGGAACTAGTCGCTATTGCAAAGCAATACCATGCACACCTCATCATTGATGAAGCACATGCCACAGGTGTAATTGGTGCGCAAGGCGAAGGATTGGTACAAGCAACGCAAACGCAAGAGGCAATTTTTGCACGTGTACACACTTTTGGTAAAGCCGTGGGCTGTCATGGCGCCGTTGTGCTTGGATCCAATCAATTGAGAGACTACCTCATCAATTTCGCTAGAAGCCTGATCTATTCAACAGCTTTATCGCCTGCAGCGGTGGGAGCCATCCAGCAAGCATACCAATTGTTTCCAAGCATGCATACCGAAAGAACTGTGCTGCAGCAGTGGATCAAACAACTCACCAGCGCCAAGTTGAAGTATCCGTTAATGCCTTCTACTACAGCCATACAACCGCTATTGGTTCCGGGTAATCAAGAAGCTAGAGCATTGGCTAAGCAGTTACAAAAGGCAGGGTTGGATGTTCGTCCTATTTTGTATCCAACCGTACCCAAAGGAGGAGAACGTTTACGTATCGTGCTTCATGCTTTCAATACGCAAGCAGAAATCAATCAACTAATTCAAGTATTGTCCTAGACAATTTGCTCACAAGGGCTTGCGCTTCAATAATTAATCGATATTTTTCCAATCTAAATCATTCTTTCCTATGCGAATGCTGCCATTCCTGTTATCGGCTATTGCCACAACAGGGCTTGTTTGGGTACTCAACACTCAACTACCTAGCGGGTCGTCTAAAACACCACGTTTGGGTTATTTTCTTTCACCACAACATGGATTTTGGCAAAATGCCGAACCAACCAATACAAACTATAGCGGCGAAATCAAGCTGGCTGGTTTAAAAGGCAAAGCCGATGTATATATCGACGATCGCCTGGTTCCACATATCTATGCTGAGCAAGATGCCGATGTATACATGATTCAAGGTTACCTGCATGCGAAATTTCGTTTATGGCAGATGGAGTTTCAAACCCATGTTGCTGCAGGCCGATTGAGTGAAATAGTAGGAGAAGCCAGATTAGAAACTGATCGCTATTTCAGAAGATTGGGAATGGTGTATGCTGCTGAACAAGCTTTAAGAGAGATGGAAAAAGATCCAGCCATGAAAGAGGCTGTTACTGCTTACGCAAAAGGCGTGAATGCGTATATCAGCACATTGGATCCAACACAGCTTCCTTTTGAATACAAGTTGATGGATTATCAGCCAGAAGCTTGGACGACGCTAAAAACAGCTTTATTCCTCAAGTTCATGGCTTTCGATTTGAGTGCACGCGGTGCTAGCACTGATCTGCAAATGAGCAATGCACGCAACTATTTCAGTTATGAGGATATGCAATTATTGTATCCTGCTGTGCAAGACTCTCTGGATCCTATCGTACCCAAGGGCACTGCATATGCTACACCATCCGTTTCTGTGCAGACACCAACAAGTGTTGATCAATATCTCGGCAAAAAAGAGAGCAATACTGCCGTTGCACCTATTGTTCCTGATAAAAATAATGGTAGTAATAACTGGGCAATTGGTGGTAGCAGAACACAAAGTGGAAGACCAATTTTATGTAATGATCCACATTTAGGATTGAACCTGCCTTCATTATGGTATGAAGTACAGATTACAACTCCCACACACAGCACTTATGGCGCTAGCTTCCCCGGTTCTCCAGCAGTAATCATTGGTTTTAACG
>DALYHN010000024.1:0-16867 GCA_031970875.1 Chitinophagaceae bacterium | reverse complement strand
CCAGCGCTGAAATTAGGTCCGTCGTTGGCAATCACCAATCCTTTGAATTTATCTTCAGCAATACCAATGGCTTTGTTGATTCCTTCTAATACTTCACCACCCATGCTGTTCATCTTGGTACTCCATTCAAGACCAGCCACATCACCGCCTAGGTCGTATACTTTACATGCGCTGTTCTTCCATACCAGCTTATCGGCTTTGTGGTTCATCACCAAGAAGGCATCACCACCAGGTAAAGCTTTGTAAGATTTGCTGGCAACATCATAGCAATAACGTTTGCCATCCTGTACTTTATAGAAACTGGTATGTCCTGCAGCAAGCATTTCTTCTACCCAAGTTGCTACACTCACGCCAGCAGCTTTCATTTTTTCTACTGTCTTGGCTACACCCAATAAATCCCAGGTTTCAAACGCACCAATCTCCCAACCGAAGCCGGCCATCATAGCATCATCTACACGATACAGTTCATCAGAAATTTCAGGAATTCTGTGTGAGATATAAGAGAAGAGTGAGTGATGGAATGCGCGATAGAATACACCTGCTTTATCAGGTGCTTCATTGAGCATACTGATTCTTTGCTTCAAAGAATCAATAGGCTTAGCTGCTTCAATACTTGCGTATTTGGCTTTTACACGAGGTGCGTATTCCATGCTTTGCAAATTCAGTGTCAGGATTTCTTTTCCTTTTTCTGATTTTACTTTTTTGAAAAAGCCTTGTCCAGTTTTGTCACCCAACCAATTTTGTGCAACCATTTTCTCCAACCATGCAGGTATCGCAAAGATGGATGCAGCTTCATCTGTAGGACAATTATCTGCAACGCCTTTGGCTACTTTCACCAATGTATCAATACCCACTACATCAGCTGTACGGAAAGTTGCAGATTTTGGACGACCAATAATTGGGCCAGTGAGTAAATCAATTTCATCAATACTCAGTCCCTGCTTTTCCATAATATGAAAAATGCTCATGATGCTAAACACCCCAATTCTGTTGGCAATGAATGCAGGTGTGTCTTTACACAGCACGGTTGTTTTACCTAAATGCAAATCGCCATAGTGCATCAGAAAATCTGTTACAGCAGGATCTGTATCTGGTGTAGGAATGATTTCTAATAAGCGTAAATATCTTGGCGGATTAAAAAAGTGTGTGCCACAGAAATGTTGCTTGAAATCAGCTGATCTCCCTTCACTTAGCATGTGGATAGGAATACCAGAAGTATTAGAGGTAATGAGTGTTCCCGGTTTTCTGAACTGCTCTACTTTCTCATAAATAATTTTCTTGATGTCTAAACGCTCAACAACTACTTCAATGATCCAATCAGCTTTGGCAATTTCCTTCATGTTGTCATCGAAGTTGCCGGTAGTGATGCGCTTCAACACATCTTTGTGGTAAACAGGTGAGGGGTTGCTTTTTACTGCAGCTTGTAAAGCATCGTTCACTAATTTATTTCTTTCAGCAGGCTTGGTACTTTCTACAGCTTCCTTTGGAACCATATCCAGCAAAAGCACTTGTACACCAATACCAGCAAAATGGCAGGCAATACGGCTGCCCATTACACCACTGCCTAATACGGCTACCTGTTTAATCACGCGTTTCATACAGCAAAGAGTTTGTGCGAAAATTAGTTAGTTATGCAACTATTTTCATCGAAGATAGGAGGAAAATGCACATCAAATTCCCAAAACAAAAAAAAGGATAAGCATCGCTTATCCTTGTGGCAAATTCATTGGATCATTGGTATAAGTTATACCTATGACAAGTCTTCATCCATGGCAGCGGCTCCTCTATATGCCAGATAGAGGCAAACCAAGTAAGCTGCAAGCAAAACATAAACGACTAACATATGCGGGGGTATTAGTTAGCGATGTTGTGCCATTCTTGGTGATTAACAACCAAGGCTGTTAATCTGGAAAGCCAGACAATCGTTTATTTCCAGTCTAATATTGCAAGACAACAGGCGCAATAATTTGTTTATCCTTTCTGCGATAAATTTTCAACTTTTTTCTTGCATCACATTGTTAATTTTTCCACTTTAAGCGCTTTTTATGGGGATAGCCACGCTTATCAGTTGAGCATCAACCAGTCTACCCCCGTTTTAACCATCGCTTGAGTCATGCGACCATTTACACAAATCGCCATGACCTGCGGATTGTTTCAAGTACATTTGTTACATGCAGGTAACCGATCAGTTAGTAGCCAAGCTGGCGCATCTTTCCCGTCTATATCTTACAGATGCTGAGCAGGCGTCTATGCGTGGCGAATTACAGGCCATGATTCAGTTTGTAGACAAGCTGAATGAATTGGATACCAAGGGTGTTACACCATTGATGCATATGGGCGATGCGCAAAATACCCTAAGAGCCGACCAGCCGGCTGCTATGTTGGATAACCAACAAGCGGTATCTCAGGCACCTGCTGCTAATCCACCTTATTTCAGCATTCCTAAAGTCATTCGTAAATAATTATGGAACCAATCATACATCTGGATAATATCCAGAAAAGTTATTTCATGGGTTCACAGGCCATTCCTGTACTCAAGGGCATTTCACTGGATATTCATAAGAATGAATACGTTGCATTGATGGGGCCATCGGGTAGTGGTAAGAGTACCCTTATGAATATTCTGGGCTGTTTGGATTCGCCGACTGGTGGTACTTATGTGCTGAACGGACATGATGTGAGCAAAATGCCCGATGATGATTTGGCCGATGTACGTAACAAAGAAATTGGTTTCGTTTTCCAGCAGTTCAACTTATTACCAAGGTTAACCGCTGCTGAGAATGTGGCCCTGCCATTGATCTATGCCGGCGTATCAAAGAAAGACCGTATGGAGAGAGCCATGGAAGCTTTGAAGAAAGTAGGTTTGGAGACGAGAAGTCACCATAAATCCAATGAGCTCAGTGGTGGTCAGATTCAGCGTGTGGCCATTGCCCGTGCTTTGGTGAATAATCCGTCGCTTTTATTGGCCGATGAGCCTACCGGTAACTTGGATTCCAAGACTTCTGTTGAAGTAATGGAAATCTTCAGCCAGATTCAAGCGGCTGGTAATACAGTTGTGCTGGTTACCCATGAAGAAGATATTGCGGCTTATGCTAAGCGAGTTGTTCGTCTGCGCGATGGTTTAATTGAGACCGATCATGCGCAAGTAAGGCATCATCACAGTGTTTAAATATTGATAATCAGATAAATAATCAAGCGGCAAGTGAACAATTTGCCGCTTTTTTCATTTTTAGTTTATTTGCGCCCCAACAAACAAAGCACATGGCCCTGAAAATATATACCAAGACCGGTGATGCCGGACATACTTCACTGATTGGCGGAACCAAGGTTCCCAAAAGTCACCTGCGTATTGAGAGTTACGGTACTGTGGATGAGCTGAATTCCTATATCGGGTTATGTAATGATCATATTGCTGATGCAGCCGTAAATAGCATGCTTAAGGAAATACAGGACAGATTATTTACTGTTGGTTCTTCGCTGGCTTGTGATCCAGACAAAGAGCCTGCCATGAAGATTCCTGATTTAAAGGATAGTGATGTGGCTTTATTGGAGCAAACCATTGATCAGATGAATGAGGTATTGCCTCCCATGAAGTCCTTTATTCTACCTGGTGGTCACCCGGCTGTATCGCACCTTCATGTAGCCCGTTGTGTATGTAGAAGAGCAGAACGCAATTGTGTTTACTTGAAGCAGAACGAGCTTTTCGTAGATGATCTGGTGTTGAAATACCTCAATCGCTTGAGCGATTATTTGTTTGTACTGGCGCGCTATGTAGGGCATCAATTGAATGCGCCTGAAATTCCCTGGAAGCCACGTATTAGCTAACCAATTTCCCATCCTTCATGCGTAGAATACGATCGCTCATAGCGGCCAATGCATCATTGTGTGTAACAATGAGGAATGTCTGCGATAGGGTATCGCGCAAGTGGATAAACAATTGATGCAATTCCTGTGCATTGGTACTGTCTAAATTACCTGTTGGCTCATCAGCAAACACAATCTTTGGCTGATTGATCAAGGCTCTGGCAACGGCTACGCGCTGTTGCTCTCCGCCACTTAATTGTTGTGGTTTGTTCCCGGCTCTATCGGCTAAGCCTAGCATATCCAATAACTCCAATGCTCTTTTCTGCGCAGCAGTTTGTTTGGTGCCGGCAATCCATGCTGGAATACATACATTCTCAAGGGCTGAAAATTCAGGCAATAAGTGGTGGAATTGGAATATGAAGCCAATCTGTGTATTGCGAAAATGAGCCAGGGCTTTGCCATTTAATTGGTGTACAGCTTGCTCATTAATCCAAATTTCGCCCTGATCTGCTGCGTCCAGCGTACCTAGAATATGCAAGAGGGTGCTTTTACCCGCCCCTGATGAGCCAACTATGCTAACCAGTTCGCCGGCATTGATAGATAGGTCAATTCCCTTTACAACTTCCAGATCGCCGTAGCGTTTGTGTATGTTACTTGCTCTAAGCATGGGTATTCAATGCCGTAAACTTACAATTAAGCATTTGTGCTGCCATGGATTTAGTTTTTTATTTACACATAGTGTGATAAGCCTGATTTGGTTATTTCATCAATACGGTTACATTTGCACAAAAATTCGGGACTATGTTCTGGACATTAGAATTAGCAAGTTATCTGGAAGAAGCACCTTGGCCAGCCACTAAGGATGAATTATTGGATTATGCCATCCGTTCAGGTGCACCTATTGAGGTGGTAGAAAATCTCCAAGAACTGGATGATGAAGGTGAAGTCTACGAGAGCATCGAAGACATCTGGCCAGATTATCCGAGCCAGGAAGATTTCATGTTCAATGAAGACGAATACTAAAATATCATCCCCACAATTCTGTGGGGATTTTTTATGCCACTACATGTCCTCTCGCTGC
Organism: Chitinophagaceae bacterium; assembly: GCA_031970875.1. Taxonomy (GTDB): domain Bacteria; phylum Bacteroidota; class Bacteroidia; order Chitinophagales; family Chitinophagaceae; genus JAFLBI01. The sequence continues at coordinate 11,982 of DALYHN010000024.1, read as the reverse complement.
TTCTAATAAGGCAAACCAATCTGCTCTGTGTAAACTGATTTGTGTCGCTCTCTTTGCTTCTTGTAATCTCGTTAGTTTAGATGTACCTACCACTGGTAGAATGCCTGCAGGATGTCTGTGTAGAAACGCTAGCAATACTTCATTTACGCCAGTATTATATGCTTTGGCGATTTGTGTAGCGATAGGCAGAATACGCATATATGCTTCATTCCCCTCATCAAAGAGTTTTGCACCACCCATGGGTGCCCATGCCATGGGAATGATTTGATGTTGCATACAATGATCCAGTATGCCGTTGAAGAAAGGATCTGTTGCTGTAATAGAACATTCAAACTGATTGTAGCGTACTTGTGTATAGCGCATCAATAAGTCTGTTTGATGCGGTAAAAAATTCGATACACCAAAGGCAAGAATTTTACCTGAAGCTAATAAGCTATCAACAGCTTTGGCTACTTCACCAGGATGTAGCAAAGGATCTGGCCGATGAATGAGTAATAAATCCAGATAATCTGTATGTAGATTTTTCAGTGATTGTTCAACTGATTGAATAATATGTTCTGCGCTGGTGTCGTATGATTTCAGCAAATGTTCCGGTCTATTCGGCGTAACCATACGAATGCCGCATTTACTAATGAGTTGCATTTGCGTACGCAGGTGAGGGGCTTCTGCTAATGCTGCGCCAAACTCAGCTTCGGTAGTATAATCGCCATAAATATCTGCATGATCAAAGCTGGTGATGCCTGCTTCCAGGCAACCATCAATCATTGTTCTGTATTCAGCAGTTGAATAGTTTGCACCCCATTTGCCCCAGCGCATACAGCCGGCAACAGGTGCGGTTATTGTATGATGTTCCATGCCCTAAAAATAGGGGAATAAAAAAAGTCACGCAATTGCGTGACTTAAGCAATATTGTTTGCAAAAGCTGATTAGTATCTGTTATAACCACCACCGCCTTCGCCACGGTTGTAGCCACCGCGGTTGCCACCGCCATAACCACCACCACCACGATTGCCACCACCGAAACCACCGCTGCGGGGTTTGAAGCTGCGCTCTTTGCGCTCACCTTCAGGGCGTGGAGCAGACTCGTTTACCACAATCTTACGGCCTTCGATTTCGCTTTCGTGTAAAGCAGCAATAGCAGCTTTAGCAGCTTCGTCATCGGGCATTTCAACAAATCCAAAACCCTTACTACGGTTGTTCTTGAATTTGTCTGTAATGATTTTTGCACTGGCTACTTCGCCATAGGGTGCAAACAGGGCCTGCAGGTCTTCACTGGTCATATTCCAGTTCAGGTTTCCAACGTAAATGTTCATGTTTAAAAAAATTAAATAAATCAAATACCAATGAGAAAACAGCAATCAAACAACCTGAACATTACGAACGAACCGGCCTTAGAAAACTGTCATTGGACAAACGAATTTAGGCTTTTAGCTGAATCTGACAATTAATTCCATAAAAAACCCCAACAGTACTGTTGGGGGTGTATTTGCAAAAGAGTTGCAATTATTCGCCAATCACTTCAAATTCAATCTCAGTTACATTACCGGAGCCGAAATCGATAGAAGCTTTGTAAGTGCCCAGTTCTTTTACATCGTCCACAATGCTGATACGCTTGCGGTCGATTTCATAACCTTTCTGGTCGCGAACAGCACGAGCAATCTGCAGCGCAGTTACGCTACCGAAGATCTTACCGCTAGTACCAGTTTTGGCGCCTACTTTAACAGGAGACTGCTTCAGTACTTCGATCACTTTGTTGATCTCAGCCAGCATAGCAGCTTCTTTCTTAGCTTTTACTTTCAGACGCTCTTCCTGTTGCTTCAGGTTAGAAGGATTTGCTTCTACAGCAAACTTCTGAGGAATCAGGTAGTTACGAGCATAACCGTTACGTACGGTTACCAGTTCATCGCGCTGACCCAGATTGTCTACGTCTTTGATTAAAATTACTTGCATGTTTGTTTGTTTAGCTCCCAGCGCCCAATCTAAGATTGTGACTGTCACCCCATTGCCATGGGGATTAGGGAATGGTTACTAATAAAAAGCTTATTTCAACAAGTCTGTTACGTAAGGCATCAGTGCCATCTGACGTGCTTTCTTCACGGCATCAGCCACTTTACGTTGATACTTCAGAGAGTTACCGCTTAAGCGACGAGGCAGCATTTTACCTTGCTCGTTTACAAACTTCTTCAGGAACTCGATGTCCTTATAGTCTACGTACTTGATACCATACTTCTTGAAGCGGCAGAATTTTTTCTTAGGCTTCTCGGTCTTAATGGCCGTCAGGTATTTGATTTCATTCTTTGCCATGGTATTAAGCCTCCACTTTTTCGTTACCCATTGCTACGCCACTTCTCTTTTTAGCATTGTACTCAACGGCGTATTTGTCGAGTTTCGTTACCATGTGACGCATGATCTGCTCGTCACGCAGCATTTGGATCTTCAGCTTTTCGTTCAGATCGCTAGGCGCTTGATACTCCATTACCCAGTAGATACCAGTTGTCTTCTTCTGGATTGGATAAGCCAATGATTTCAGTCCCCAAGGATTGCTGTGCACGGTTTTTCCACCATGTTCATTAATGAAGTCGGTGTACTTTTTCTGAGATGCCTTGAATTCTTCCTCAGAAAGCACAGGGGTGAAAATCACCATCAGTTCGTAGTTGTTCATACCCTGTTTTTTAGGTTTTAAATGATTCCCAATGGACATCTCGCTTGCGCGAAACGAATCCCAGGCGAGGGATTTGGGGCGGCAAAGGTAAGGGAAAGATTGTAGGAAAAAGCACTATTTAGCCGATTTTTCCGGCTTGCCCACCCGTTTTAGCAGCACCAAATAGGTGGGAAAATGATCGCTGTAACCGTAATTGTATTCATCACCACTCCAAGTACGCTTGGGATAGCCTTTGTAGCGGCCAGTTTCTTCTCGCATAAATGGTTGAGTATGAATATAATTCTTGAAGTAGGCGAAGCCTTGTTGCTCTTTGTTCAGCCAGTTCCGGCTGATAATGATCTGGTCGAACAGGTTCCAAGCATCCTGATAAGCTAGGGTGCCGATCCCTTTTTTGTGGGTTTTTACCCAGGGGTTGTAGAGGGAAGTGCTGTCTGATGTCCATTCATCGCCATTGGCGTTTAGTCCCTTAGTAATGCTTCTGTCTTTGGGGTCATCATTCAGGTCGCCCATGATAATGTATTTGTCCTTATTTCCTTTAGCCATTAAGGAATCTAAATGCTTGCGTAGGGTGGTGGCTGCGGCCATTCTGGCTGGTGCTGATACAGCCTCGCCTCCCCGACGGCTGGGCCAATGGTTCACATACACATGCACGCTTTCTCCATCCAACATGCCATGCACCCAAAGGATATCTCTGGTGGCGCTGGACTCCTTGCTGCCACCGGGTAGCATTACCCGTATGGGCGCCGCATTGATCACTTTGAAATATTTTGGATCATAGAGTAGGGCCACATCAATACCACGGATATCGGGACTTTCAAAATGCACAATCCGCATTTTCTTGGCAGCTAGTTCTGGCTGTGCGATTAAGTCTTCCAAAACCCTTTTGTTTTCTATCTCTGCTACACCCAATAGTGCTGGTCCGTCTTTGATCACTGGCTCGTACAAACTACCCATGGCGGCAATTACTGTTGCCAATCTGTTTAACTTATCTGCATAGATGGCAGGGGTGTATCGTTTGTCTGATTTTGGTAGGAATTCATTGTCGTCTTTCGACAGATCATCCTCTGTGTCGTATAGGTTCTCCAAATTGTAAAAGCCTATCACAGCTGTCTTATAGCTTGACTGGGCCGAAAGATTTACACAAAGAGAAAGTGAAATGAGGCAATAAAATAATATTTTCACGTGCCGATTTCGTGTTAAGTGATGGTGGATCTGTGATACCCCCCTTGAATAAGTGGTATCCCTTAAGGAGGATTTCCACGAAGTTTGTTCATTACAATCAAAACTGTTAAACTGGTAGATGTTTAGAATAGGTATCATTCTTTTATTGGGTTGGGTATTTATGCCTCAAAGCTTACTTGCACAAAGTGGCGGTGCTTTTGTTGATACCACCAAGCACAAAATTAAGCAGGACAGTGCTGTCATTGATATACTTCGTGAAGACCAGTTGGATAATATTCCTGTGATAACGGTGAATGATCAAGACTTGAATGATGCAAGTACACAAGGCTTGGCTGTTATTTTGGCTTCTTCCAAAGATCCTTTTTTATCGCTTGCCTCTTTTCATTTTAGTCCGCTTCGCTTTCGTATACGTGGCTATGATCCATCTCTCAACCATACGTTTATTAATGGGCTCCCAATGGATAACCTCAACAATGGAAATACACCATGGGGTTTGTGGGGCGGTTTGAATGATGTGTTGCGCAATCGCGATCAGGTGCTGGGCTTAGGTGCTTTTGATTTCAGTTTCGGTGAGCCCGGACTAAACTTGAATTTTGATGTGCGTGCTAGCAAGCAAAGACAGCAAACCTTGGTGAGTTATGCCAACTCTAATAGAAACTATGATCATCGCTTTATGGTTACACACCATAGTGGCGTGAATAAAAAGGGTTGGGCCGTGAGTGTATCTGCATCCAGAAGGTGGGCTAATAAAGCTTATGTGCCGGGTACCGACTTTGATGCGTTTAGTTATTTCTTGAGTGTAGATAAATATTTAAGTAAAAAACATCTGTTGTCGCTTACTGTTATCGGTGCACCAACGATGAATGGTCGACAAGGTCCTGCATTACAGGAAATGATTCAACTGTCTGGTGACAATCTATATAATCCTTACTGGGGTTATCAGGGTGGTAAAGTGCGTAACGCCAGTATTGCTTATGTTAACCAGCCCATCAGCATCTTATCGCATGAATTTAAAATCAATGATGCTGCTGTATTAACTACTGGTGTCAGCTTTACTACCGGCGAAAGAAGCACGACTGCTTTGGAATGGAATCGTGCCCCAGATCCTCGTCCGGATTACTATCGTAATCTGCCAAGCTTTCAAACAGATCCTGCGCAAGCGGCTGCTATTGAACAAGCCATTCGTAACGATGTTAATCTGCGTCAGTTGAATTGGGATAGATTGTTTGAGATCAATCGCATGAATGCAGCCACTACCAATAATGTGAATGGTGTCAATGGATTTAATTACTCGGGTCTTCGTGCAAAATATTTTCAGGGAGAGAATGTACAATACACCAATCGTCTTGCTTTCAATACAGTCTTGAATACGCGTATTTCTGAGGAAGGCGTTTTGTCAGTTGGCTTTACTTACCAATCGCAGCGTACTAATTATTTCAAGCGTTTAGTTGATTTGCTGGGTGCAAATTATATGGTTGACTGGAACCAATTTGCAGAGCGTGATTTTCCTAATGATCCTAATGCCATACAAAATGACCTTCGCAGACCAAACAGAATTGTACTGCTGCGTGAGCGTTATGGTTATGATTATGATATGTTGGTGCGAAAGATTGGTCTTTGGGCACAGGGTAAATGGAATATGGAAAATTTTGATGCCTTCTTCGCAGTAAATGTGCACAATACACAATTCTGGCGAAGTGGTAATGTGCGTAATGGTTTGTTTCCTTTTTCTTCTTTAGGTAGATCAACCTTGAATAATTTTCTGACCTATGGTGCCAAAGCTGGTTTAACCATTAAGCTGGATGGAAGCAATTTCATTTACCTGCAAGGTGCAGCCATGACAAGGCCCCCGGATTATGAGAATGTATATCTCTCACCTAGAAGTAGAGATGGCCAGCAAACGACCGCAACCAGTGAATTTATCTTCAGTTTTGAAGGTGGTTATTTATTACAAGCAGAACGCATTAAAGCGAGAGCTTCTTTCTATATGACCAGCATTTCGCGTGGCATGAATGTGGTTAGTTTCTTCCATGACGACTACAATACTTTTGTCAACTATGCTTTGAGTGAAGTAGGTAAATTATATCTAGGTACTGAGTTGGGTGCTGAAATGAAAATTACCGAACAACTAACGGCGTCTCTTGCAGCGTCTTTCAATAGAGCAACATATAATACCGACCAATTTGTACAAGTAACACAGGATAATGATGCAAGTGTATTAGAGAGAGGTGTTGTTCGATCTAAAGGATTAAAGATTGGTACCATGCCCCAGGAAGCATATGGCTTGGGTTTGAATTATCGCTCAAGAGCATGGTTCGCTGGTATCAATGGCAATTTTTTCAGAAGTAGTTGGTTGGATGTAAACCCTGTACGCAGAACAGATGCAGCTACCAATGGTGTACCTGCAGGCACAGCTTTATTCAACAGTATCATCGATCAAACTAAATTGAAAGATCAGCTAACTGTTGATGCGATCATGGGATATAGCTGGAAAGTTTCTACGGGTAAAAAGAACAAGCCAGTAATCCTCAACTGGAGTATGGGTATCAACAATCTCCTGAACAATACAGAGATGGTTGTTGGTGGATCTGAGCAATTGAGATTTGATTTTGCAGGAAAGGATATCAATAAGTTTCCACCTAGATATTTTTATGGTTATGGAATCAATTATTTCACCAGTATTGCAGTAAGATTTTAATGAAGCAGGCACCTACATATCGTTTATTGTTTGGCATTACAGCGATGATTTGGTTGTTTGCTGCTTCCTGTTTGAAACGTTTCGAAGATCCGGCTGATTATACGCCGCCTGCTATTACTGCTAACATGACCATTCGGGAATTACGTAACCTGCATACGTTGGGTAACTTTACTCAGGTAACGGCAGATCGCGTCATCTCAGGTATTGTTGTGGCAAATGATGCAACCGGTAATTTTTACAAGAGTATTACCATACAAGATGCTACAGCCGCTATTCAAGTAAATATTGATGGCTTTGATTTGAATGCACTTTTCCCATTGGGCAGAAGGGTTTTTGTTAAGGTGAAGGATTTGTGGCTAAGCGATTTCCGCCGCTATGTACAATTGGGTGGCAGTGTAAACAGAACAGTGCCTGCTAGTCCGGAACTAGCGCCCATACCAATGGCTTTGCTCGACAAATACATCATCAGAGGCGAAGCCGGTCAGCGTGTAAATCCACTGGTATTAAATATCAATCAACTAAGTGATCAGTATCAAGGCATGTTGGTAAGAATTAATCAGGTGGAGTTCATACCGGTTGATGCGAATAAATTATATGCTGATGCAGTTAATAAAGTAGGCGTCAGCAGAACTTTTGGCGATTGTTTTGGCAATGCTATGGTGATGCGTACAAGTGGTTATGCCAGTTTTGCCAGCGCAAGAACACCAGCTGGTCATGGTGCCATAACGGGCATTTATACAGTCTTCAATAACACTGGTCAGCTAGTGATCAGGGATACTACAGATATTGACATGAGGAATACGCGTTGCAGTTCAGGTAGTCCCGTGGTACTGTTAAATGAAGATTTTGAAACCACCATTACCGGTGGCGATGTAACGCTCTTCGGCTGGCAGAATATTGCTGAATCTGGCGGTCGTAAATATGCTGCAAAGAGCTTTAGTTTCAATAACTATGCTGAGATTAGTGCTTTTAATTCTGCGCAGAGTAATATGACTACCTGGCTGATTTCTCCAGGCTTTGACTTAAATAATACTGCCAACGAAACACTTTCGTTTAAGACCAAAGATGGCTTTAATAATGGTGCTGTATTCCAGGTATTGATTTCTACGAATTACAATGGCGGTAATACGCCTTGGACTGCCACTTGGACCAATCTGGGGGGTACTATTGCTACAGGAAGTACAAGCGGTTTTGCGCCAAATTGGACAAACTCAGGGAATATCAGTCTGGCCACTTATTCCGGCACCAATGTGTATATCGCATTTCGTTATGCAGGTACAGATCCTGCTACAGGCGCCAAGCGCACGACAACCTTCCAGCTAGATGATATCCGAATCCAGGGTAATTAAGCCTTTACAGCCTATTTTTTCTTTTTGACAACCTGTCAGCATTTTGTGTCTGGTATTGTCTTTGCTTTGCACCCACAAAAAACAGGATTATGCAAAAAGGACAGATTCGTGTTCAGACAGAGAACATCTTTCCCATTATTAAAAAGTTTCTGTACAGCGATCATGAAATTTTCCTTCGTGAATTGGTGAGCAATGCAGTAGATGCCACCCAAAAACTCAAGACCCTTTCTTCCATCGGTGAGGCTAAGGGCGAATTGGGTGAATTGCGTATTGACGTAACTGTAAACGCCAAAGAGAAGACCATTACCATTGCGGATAGGGGTATTGGTATGACTGCTGAGGAAGTAGACAAATATTTAAATCAGGTAGCATTTAGTAGTGCCGAAGAGTTTTTGGCGAAGTATAATGATGCGAGTATTATCGGTCATTTTGGTTTAGGCTTCTACAGCGCCTTCATGGTAGCAGATAAGGTGGAAGTGATTACACAAAGTTTTAAAGACGATGCAGCAACTGTTTACTGGAGCTGCGATGGTAATCCAGAGTTTGAATTGTATGAGGTTGAGAAGCGCTCACGTGGCACAAACATTATTCTACATGTAAATGAAGAGAGCAAAGAGTTCTTGGAAGCAGATCGTTTGAAGAAAATTCTGGAGCGATTCTGTAAGTTTTTGCCTGTGTCTATTTTCTTTAACGATGCAAATGAAGAGAAGAAAAAAGACGAGGAAGAAAAGGCCATTAACAATACACAACCACTGTGGGTTCGTAAGCCATCAGAATTAACCAAAGAGGATTACGAGAAGTTCTACAGAGAATTATATCCATTTGGTGAAACGCCTTTGTTCTGGATTCATTTGAATGTGGACTATCCATTTAACCTGACTGGTATTCTATACTTCCCGAAAATCAAGCAGAGCTATGAGATTCAAAAAGACAAGATCCAGTTATACTGCAATCAAGTGTTTGTAACTGATGAAGTAAAGGATATTGTGCCAGAATTCCTCATGCTGCTACATGGTGTGATCGATAGTCCGGATATTCCATTGAACGTGAGCAGAAGCTATCTGCAGGGTGATCCAAATGTGAAAAAGATTAATAACCACATCACGAAGAAAGTTGCTGATAAGCTGGAAGAAATTTTCAAAAATGAGCGTACTGCTTTTGAAGAGAAGTGGGAGAGCTTAGGACTCTTTGTGAAGTATGGTATGATGACAGATGATAAGTTTTTGGAGAAAGCCAATAAGTTTTTGGTGATGGAAGATGTAGAAACCAAAACTGTCGGCGAAGGGGAAGAGCAGAAAACGGTGAAGCAGTTCTATACTTTAGAAGAGTATAAGATGGCTGCTGAAACCTTACAGAAAAATAAAGATGGTAAAACAGTCATACTCTATACTACTGATCCTGTGCAGCAAGATGCTTATGTAAAAGCTTGTACGGCTAAAGGGTATAAGGTGGTAGTATTGAATACCATGATTGATGCAGCTTTCATCAATCATATGGAAATGAAGTGGGAGAATGTACACTTTACACGTGTTGATGCGGATATCGTAGACAACCTGATTGATAAAAAAGAGAATGCTGAAAGTGTACTAAGCAAAAAAGAGGCTGAAGCTTTAAAAGAGATGTTCAATTTTCAGGTGCCTGAAATGATGCTGAACGTAGAAGTGAAAGGTTTGAGCAAGGATACTGCACCTGTAGTAGCAACAAGACCTGAGCAGATGCGCAGAATGAAGGATATGGGTGCAATAGGTGGTGGTATGACAGCCTTCTACGCCATGATGCCTGATGAAGTACATCTTACGGTAAATGGTAATCACCCGATCTACCAAGATATTCTGAAGCTCAGCGATGCTGAAGTACAGAAAAAGCAAGTACGTAATTTAGCTGACCTGGCTTTGTTGTCGCAAGGATTATTAAAGGGTGCGGAATTAACAAACTTTATCAACAGAAGCGTTGAGTTGTTGCAAGGGCAGCCTGTAACAGCCGAATAATCCATATTTGATTTTAGGTAATAAAAAAAGTCCCTTGTCAGAGGGACTTTTTTTATTGACCATTAGGCTTGATATCAATCACTTTCAACTGCAACTGTTTTTCTCCATTCCATTCATTGAGGTCTAGCGTAAAGACTATGTCAAAAGTTTCGTTTTCTTGAATGATAGGAAAGCGGTGCGCGAGATTAAACCCAATACCTGTAAAGCTAATCTTGCCTTGTTTTACAACAAAGCGTATATGTTGCTCTTTCACAATTTTAGAGAAGCCGGTATCAGTTACATTTCTAGCTACAAATACAGGGCGCATATTGTCAGGGCCAAATGGCTCCATCTGTGTTATGATGTTGTACAGCGCAGGCGTAATATCCTGAAAGCGTAGTTCAGCATCAATGATAATCTCCGGAATTAGTTGCTCTGGTAGAATGGTTGCTTGTACAACAGCCTCAAATTTTTCTTTAAAAGCATGTACTTGATCTGGCGATAGCGTCATACCTGCTGCTGCAAAATGCCCACCATAACCAAGTAAATGTTCTCTGCAAGCGTGAATGGCTTCATACAAATTAAAGCCAGGTACACTTCTTGCACTTCCTGCAACAATATCCCCACTTCTCGTTAATACAATAGTGGGACGATAATAGGTTTCAATCAGCCTACTGGCAACAATGCCTACCACTCCTTTGTGCCAGGTTTCTTTATACACCAAGGTGGAATATCTTTTATCGCCATCTGGTTCTGCTGCAATCAGCTCCAATGCTTCTGTTGTGATGGAAGCATCTGCTTCTTTTCTATCTGTATTATCACTATGTAGCATTTTTGCATAGGTCAGAGCTTGTGCGTAATCCTGTTCTATAAAAAGTTGTACCGCTTTTTTTGCATCATCCATTCTGCCTGCTGCATTCACTCTGGGTGCAATCACAAAGACGAGATTGGTTAGCAGCATTTCCTTTTGCACTGCAGCTAGTTCCATTAAGGCACGAATACCGATAGAAGGGTTTTCGTTTACTTTCTTCAAGCCATAAAAAGCGAGTATGCGGTTTTCTCCTGTAATCGGTACGATATCCGCTGCAATCGCTGTCGCTACCAAATCAAGATAGCGCAAATAGTTCTCTGCAGGTAATTGCCAAGTATTAGCTAATGCCTGCATCAATTTAAATCCAACACCACAACCGCAAAGTTCTTTATATGGATAATTGCAGTCGGTCTGTTTGGGATTCAGTATCGCCACGGCAGGAGGTAGTGTTGCATCCGGTAAGTGGTGATCACAAACAACAAAATCGATACCCAATGTTTTTGCGTACTGAATCAAGTCAACAGACTTGATGCCACAGTCCAACGAAATAATTAAAGTGAATCCATTTTCTTTTGCAAAGTCAATACCCAGCTTAGATACGCCATAGCCTTCCTTGTATCTATGTGGTATATAAAAATCTACGTTGGCATATTGTGCTCCTAGGAACTGGTACATAGATGCCACCGAAGTTGTGCCGTCAACATCATAATCGCCAAAGACGAGAATTTTTTCACCTTGCTGCATAGCCGCAGTGATGCGATCAACCGCCAACTGCATGTCTTTCATCAACCATGGATCATGGAGCTCTTCTAAGCTTGGCCTGAAAAAAGATTTTGCCTGTGCATAATCATGAATGCCTCTGCTAACTAGTATGTTGCAGATAACGGGATGAATACGTAAGCTGGCTTGTAAAGACTGGCTAATGGCCGAATTAGTCTTTTGTATGTTCCATCTTTTCTCCATAATTATAGATTCCGATCAGTGGTATAACGCACCAGTTCTTCCAGTGCATCTTTTGCTGCTGATTGGGGGAAACGATGGAGGATAGACAGTGCTTCATCTTTAAATGCATGCATTTTATCTGTGGCATATTGAATACCGCCACATTCAACTACTTTATCTAAAATGAAACGCACTTTATCCTTGTCTGTATTCTCATTCTTGACGATGTAAATTAATTTTTTTCTAGTAGCTGCGTCACAGTTGTTCAGCGTATAGATTAAAGGGAGTGTCAGCTTCTTTTCCTTGATATCATTACCAGTTGGCTTGCCAACATCGAGTGTTCCATAATCAAACAAATCATCTTTAATCTG
>DALYHN010000023.1:0-17196 GCA_031970875.1 Chitinophagaceae bacterium | reverse complement strand
GCACGATACGATTGCCTTCTACTACAATATCAACCGGACCAAAAGCCGGCGCACCGGTACCATTGATCAGTGTGGCGCCACGTAAGATGAGTTGCGTGTAAGGACCTTCTCCTTCTTTTCGTTCAGGAGATGAAGGAATCTGCGCAAATAAAAAAATAGGCAATAGCAATGCTGTGATACAGCTAAGCAGTGTACGCATGTTGGTTGTTTTGAACTTCAATGTACAAAACTGCACAGAATAAACAATCTGCTAACCCTGCTGTTTTGTAGTTTACAATATGATTCACTGGTTGATGAGTATACTACTGACGACTGCAATACCCGCACAACAAAATGATAGTCTGACGCAAGCCATCAGCGCTCAATTATTGTTTGCAGTAAAGACCAGCAAGCCTGCCGAATCATTGTTATTGCAAACTGCGCAACTCAACCCAGATACATTACAGCAGTCACTCAAGGACGATGCCTCGAAAAAAGCTTTCTGGCTGAATATGTACAACGCTTGGTATCAGTTATTAGCTGTTCAGTATCCAAAGGCAGGAAAAAAGATCTTCCGCATGAAGCAAATTCAGATTGCGGGGAGGTTCTATTCGCTGGATCAGATTGAGCATGGTATTCTCCGTAAGTATCGATGGAAGTACAGTCTCGGTTATTTTCCAAGTTTGTTTATACCAAAGCATATCCGACAATCCGCTGTTACAAACATTGATTACCGAATACATTTTGCCATGAATTGTGGTGCGAAAAGTTGTCCGGCTATTGCTTTTTATACTCCGGATAAAATTGAGCAACAGTTATTATTAGCTACAAAAGTTTTCCTGCAACAGGAAACAATGATTGATGAATCTACAAGGAGCGTTACTACCACAAAGATTATTCAATGGTTTATAGGCGATTTTGGTGGACGGAAAAAAGTGCTGGAATTACTTTCTACTATTACCGGTAAAGACCTGAGTAATTACAGGCTTAAATTTGCGCCGTATGATTGGACAAAACAGCTTTTACATTTTCAAGAATAATTAGCTGCTCCTGAAGGCATTACTGCAGAAAATGTCTGCAAAACCAATAAACTTTTCACAGTCTATATAATTACTCATCAAGCCCAGTGACACATGAACTACTACACAGGTCTTTTCTAAAATGTCATGGCAATGTCATGACAGGGCGAATCTTTGTTAATGCATTCCCATTTCACAACAAAATAGACCTGTACTGGTTATAAAACGCATCCGCTCATCCACAGCTTTGGAAAAGCGGACAAAATTTTGATACTTTCGCGGCGCATGAAAAAAATGACAGCCATATTACTACTGCTGTTGCAAATCAGTTGTTCCTTGCTGGCTCCCCAACTGGGCTTTGCCGCAATCTCAACTGAAACTGCGCAAGTATATGCTGCTGAACATGCACCAGATAATCACTCAATTCCGGTAGATCAATATCCAGGAGAAGATCAGGAATCTGAATCTTCATTGAATCTGGAAGAATCTGAAGAGTATACCGAAGAACTGGCTACGCCAAACATTCTACATCCTTTGCGCTCCTTCAAGAGCGAACTGAACAGGATTGCACAACAAAGCGCTTTTCTTCCCGGCTATGCCGATGTGATTGCGCCACCTCCAAAAGCCTAAGCTTTACTTCTAGCTATTTCTGATAGTACCCCTTACAGGTACTGTATTCATCATTTATGCATAATCTATTATGAGCAAGATTCCCAATGTTATCTGGAAGACCTTGTTATTCACAGGTCTGATTAGTTTCGCTTCCTGCAAAGGAAAAAACCAACAAACTGCTGAAGCATCAGGTAAGCACAAAGTCATTCATCCTATTGTAACGGATACTACTTACTTAACGGAATATGTAGCTGAAATCAACTCGGTTCAGAACATTGAAATTCGTTCAAGAGTGAGAGGCTATATCCAGCAAATCCTCGTTGACGAGGGTAGCTATGTAAAAGAAGGACAGATTCTTTTCAAATTAAGCAGTAGAATTTTTCAGGAAGAATTACTGAAAGCAAAATCGCAACTGAAGAGTGCTGAGGCTGAGTACAAATATGCAGGTGTAGAAATCAAGAATACCCAGCTACTGGTTGACAAAAGCATTGTTTCCAAATCAGAATTGGAAATGTTGAAAGCCAAGCAGGAAATGATTCAGGCAAAAATTGACGAAGCCAGATCTGCCATTGCTCTAGCAGAGCTACATATTTCTTACACTGAAGTAAAAGCACCATTCAGCGGATACATCAACAGAATTCCCAACAAAAAAGGAAGCCTGGTAGAGGAAGATGCTTTGCTGACAACGCTTTCAGATAACAGAGAAGTATATGCATACTTCAATGTAGCAGAAGCTGATTACCTGAACTTAATCAGCAGTAATAAAGACTTAGATAACAATCGCGTAAACCTGATGCTGGCCAACAACACCATATATGGTCATCCTGGTCGCGTAGAAGTTTCTGAAAGCGAATTCGACAAAGCAACAGGCAATATTGCCTTCCGTGCACGCTTTACCAATCCAGGTAATGTATTGAAACATGGTGCTAACGGTAAAATCGTGATCACGAATACCGTGAAGAATGCATTACTCATTCCTCAGAAATCAACTTTCGAAATTCAGGATAAGCTGTTCATTTATGTGTTGGATAAGAACAACCAATTGCAGCAGCGACTCATTAAACCTGCTATGCGTATCACGGATTATTTCATCCTAAACAGTGGTATTAGCCCGGATGAATACCTCCTTTTAGAAGGAGCTGAGAACTTACGAAACGGCGATCGCATTCAACCGGAAATCGTTAAGAATAGCATTGCTCAAGGCTTGGCAACAATCAAATAAGCGTACATGACAGCTAAATTTATACATCGTCCTGTTCTATCTATTGTTATTTCCGTCATCATTACACTGCTAGGGTTACTGGCAGTGACGCAGTTACCAGTAACGCAATATCCAGACATTGCACCACCTGAAGTAACCGTAACTACTCGTTATACCGGCGCCAACGCAGAAGCATGCGTGAAAGCAGTGGTAACGCCATTGGAACGCGCCATCAACGGTGTGCCCGGTATGGCGTATATGTCATCTGTATCTGGTAACGACGGTAGTAGTGTTATTCAAATTGTATTCAAAGCGGGTACTGATCCCGAGATTGCATCTGTAAACGTTCAGAACCGTGTTGCTGCCGTTGTGAATGAACTTCCTGAGGAAGTGATTAAAGCGGGTGTGATCGTAGAGAAAGTGCAAAACAGTATGTTGATGTACCTCAACATTTTTGCTGATGATCCGCAACTGGATGAAAAGTTTCTCTACAACTATACAGACATCAATATCCTGCCTGAACTCAAGCGTATTGAGGGTGTAGGTTTTGCTGATATCCTTGGTTCCAGAGAATATGCCATGCGTATCTGGCTGAAGCCTGATCGTATGTTGATGTACAATGTCTCTGCGAATGAAGTTATCAGCACACTACGTGCACAAAACGTAGAAGCTGCACCGGGTAAAATAGGCGAAGGCTCTGGCAGAATGCCACAGTCGTTGCAGTATGTATTGAAGTACACAGGTAAGTTCAATACCAAAGAAGCTTATGAAAATATTGTATTGAAAAGTACAGTAAGTGGTGAACTCTTGCGTCTGAAAGAGATTGCTGAAATAGATTTTGATTCGCAAGACTATGATGTAATCTCTAAAGAAAACGGCAGACCATCTGCAGCTATCCTGCTCAAACAAAGACCGGGTACCAATGCGAAGAAGGTTATTGAGAACATCAAAACAAGGATGCAGGAAATCAAACAAGCATCTTTCCCGCCAAGTGTAGATTATACCATTAGCTATGACGTATCAGCATTCTTAGATGCGTCTATTGATGAAGTAATTAAGACATTGGTGGAAGCATTTATTCTGGTAGCATTGGTGGTATTCATCTTCTTGCAAGATTTCCGTTCCACCATTATCCCAGTACTAGCCGTACCGGTTTCATTGATTGGTACATTCTTCTTCATGCAACTGATGGGCTTCTCACTCAACCTCATTACTTTATTCGCACTGGTATTGGCAATTGGTATTGTGGTCGATAACGCCATTGTAGTGGTAGAAGCCGTACACGCGAAAATGGAACACTCGGGTATCGGACCGAAAAAAGCCACAGAACAGGCCATGCATGAAATCAGTGGTGCCATCATTGCCATCACATTGGTGATGTCGGCAGTGTTTATTCCTGTAGCATTCCTAGACGGACCCACCGGTATTTTCTATCGCCAGTTTTCACTCACGATGGCAGTATCTATTGTGTTATCAGGTGTAACTGCCTTAACACTCACGCCTGCTTTGTGTATGCTATTTATGAAGAACACCCATCAGGGTCATACACATGGTCAGAAGAAAACCTTACTGCAAAGATTCTTCAGTGGGTTTAACCGCTGGTACGATGGTTTGTCGAACAAGTACAAACAACTGATCAGCTTAATTGCCAATAGAAGACTCATCACTTTCGCAGCATTGCTTGGCTTCACTTTTGGAACAGGTCTGCTCACACGTTTTGTAGCAACCGGTTTTATTCCGGAAGAAGATCAGGGTGCTATTTATGCCAATATCACCACACAAACCGGTGCTACACTAGCCAGAACTGAGAAAGTAGTGGATGAAGTACAACGCATTGCAGCAAGCTTGTCTTCTGTGCAAGGCGTATCCTCACTTGCGGGTTATAGTGTATTGTCTGAAGGTACCGGTGCGGTATATGGTATGAACCTGATCAGCTTGAAAAAATGGGATCAGCGTAACGCTACAGATAAGCAGCTGATTGATTCGCTGCTCGACAAGACCAAGCATATCAAAGATGCGAAGATTGAATTCTTTACACCGCCTCCTGTACCGGGTTATGGTAACTCCAGTGGTTTTGAATTAAGATTACTGGATAAAACAGGTAGTGGTAATCTTCAGCAATTACAAAAAGTAGCGAAGGAGTTCACCGCAGCATTGAATGAAAGACCAGAAATCAGGAATACGTTTACCACTTTCAACGCAGGCTTCCCTCAGTTCTTATTACATATTGATGGAGACAAAGCCGCACAGAAAGGTGTAACAGCAGATAACGCGATGAGCACTTTGCAAACCTTGATTGGTAGTGAGTACGCCACCAACTTCATTCGCTTTGGTCAGCTCTACCGTGTGATGGTGCAATCATTGCCCAATTACCGCGCACATCCGGATGATTTGATGAAACTCTATATCAAAAACGATCAGGGCGAGATGGTGCCTTATTCCTCTTTCATGCGTGTAGAAAAAGTGTACGGTCCAGAACAGGTGACCAGGTACAATATGTATTTATCGGCCATGATCAATGGTGCACCAGAAACAGGATACAGTAGTGGACAAGCCATTGCTGCCATCAAAGAAGTAGCAGCACAGAAACTACCCAAGGGATTTGGTTACGACTGGGCAGGCTCTTCCAGAGATCAGGCCAATGCTGGTAATCAAGCCATTTATATTTTCATCATCTGTTTGCTCTTTGTGTACTTACTCTTAGCGGCACAGTATGAGAACTTCCTCTTACCCATGCCGGTAATTCTTTCACTGCCTACGGGTGTGTTTGGTGCATTCTTCTTATTGATGGCAATGGGCTTAGAGAACAATATCTATGCGCAGATTGCCATGATTATGTTGATTGGTATTCTTGGTAAGAATGCCATCCTGATCATTGAGTTTGCAGCCATGAAGCATAGAGAAGGCATGACACCGTTTGCAGCAGCCATCGAAGGTGCGGTATTGCGTTTGCGTCCTATCCTGATGACTTCATTTGCCTTTATCGCAGGATTGATTCCATTGTTATTGGCGAGTGGCGCAGGTGCTATTGGTAATAAAACCATTGGTGCTGCTGCAGCAGGTGGTATGTTGTTCGGTACCATCTTCGGTGTTATCCTAATACCTGGATTATACGTAGTATTCGCCAGCATCTCAGACAGATGGAAAAAGACAAATAGAAAGGAAGAAAAACCATTTACAGAAACAATTTAAGATGATGAAACTATCCCAATATTGGATCTATGGTGCATTGATATGGTTGGGTGCTTGTAAAACACCTGAGATCAAGCCCATTAATCAGCAGGTACAATTGCCAGAGAATTTTGTACAACAAACAGATACCAGCAATCTGGCGAATATCTCTTGGCGATATTATTTCAAGGACCCGTTGCTGGTGCAATTGATCGATACAGCGCTAGTAAAAAACTGGGATTTGCAGTCTATGCAACAAAGGATTGAGCAGGCCAAAGCCGATGTATTACAAACCACTCAGGCACTTAAGCCAACAATTGATCCGCTGCTTGCACCTAGCATACGCCGTTTTGGTTTATACACCATGGATGGTGCAGGTAATATCGTAACAGATATTGAAAAGGGCAAGTTAGTTCCTATCAATTTACCTGACTTGTACACTGGCTTTCAAACCAGATGGGAAGCAGATATCTGGGGCAAGCTGAAGAATAAAAAACAAGCAGCCACACAACGATTACTGGCTAGTGCTGAAGGTAAAAACCTGTTAGTAACCAATCTCATCAGCGAAATAGCCAATGCCTATTATCAGCTGATTGCATTAGATCAGGAGATCAGAATAGTAGATGAAACCATTGCTGTACAAAGCAAGGTTTTAGACATTGTAAAAGTGCAGAAAGAAGCTGCGGCATCTACAGAATTGGCTGTAAAACAATTTGAAGCACAATTACTCAACCTGAATGGATTTAGAATTGAACTGCAACAGATTATTCTGGAAACAGAAAACCGCATCAATTTTCTTTGCGGCAGAACACCTGTACGTATAGAAAGAGCTGCACAGTTTCCTGCCTTGCCTGAGAAAATCAATGCAGGTATTCCAGCGCAATTGCTACAAAACAGACCAGATATTCGTCAGGCTGAATTAGAATTACTTGCATCAAAGACTGATTTGTCTATCGCAAGAAAAGCGTTTCTGCCTTCCTTCAACATCACAGGTAATTTAGGCTTTCAGGCGTTTCGCCCTGGACTACTCTTCACAACACCCGAGTCTATTGCCTATTCATTGATTGGCGGACTCACCATGCCAATGATCAACAGAGCAGCCATTAAAGCAGAATTCAATAACGCTACTGCAAGACAAATGGATAAGCTCTATCAATATCAGCAATCAGTTGTAAGAGGCTATATTGAAGTGTATAACGAAGTAGCCAGAACAAATAATCTGGAAAAAATAGTTGCTGCAAAACAGCAAGAAAGTATCGCTCTAAACAGTGCAATTGATATTGCCGCGGATTTATTCCGCTATGGCAGAGCAAATTATCTGGAAGTATTGATTGCGCAACAACAGGCGCTGAAAGCAAGAGTAGAATTGGTTACTGCAAAAAAGAATCAGTTAAGCACCACCGTCAATTTGTACAAAGCATTGGGCGGCGGTTGGCGATAAAATTTTCAGGGTTTTCCTTTTTTTTCATGTGCAACGGGCTGGGTTTCTACCCGGCCCTCTTTTTATGAATAAACCCTAACTTTCCATATGCGATTGTTTTTTGTATTGCTATGCATATATACCTATACAGTAAGTCGGGCAAATGATTCACTTAGTTGTGTGTTTCGTTCGGGTGAAGTCGGTTATCATACTTTTCGTATTCCTGCGTTGATACTTGCCCCAGACAAATCCTTACTTGCATTCTGCGAAGCAAGAAAAGAAAATGCTGGCGATTTTTGCAACTTAAAGATTGTGCTTCGACGTAGTACAGATAATGGAAAAACCTGGTCGGACATACAAGTAGTAGCTGATGCAGGTAATTTGCAAGCAGGCAATCCTGCACCTGTAGTAGATATGCTGGATCCACAATATCCCGATGGAAGAATTTTCTTATTCTATAATACAGGCAACAATCATGAATACGAAGTACGCAGGGGTAATGGATTGAGACAGGTTTGGTATATCTCCTCAACAGATAATGGACGCAACTGGAGTACACCTGTAAACATTACAACACAAGTGCATAAACCTAATCAACCAGGATCAGACAGCAATTACCGATTTGCAGAGGACTGGAGAAGTTATGCCAATACGCCAGGTCATGCCATCCAATTAGCGCAAAAGCCCTACAGAGGAAGAATCTATATAGCAGCCAATCATTCCAGCGGACCGCCACAAAATAAGTTTGAAGACTATGCAACACATGGATTTTATACGGATGATCATGGAAAGACTTTTCAGTTAGCTGCATCAGTTAATATGAAAGGCAGCAATGAATCAACAGCTGCAGAACTGACTAAAGGAAGATTGATGCTGAATAGCAGAAATCAGCAAGGCGATATCCGTACAAGAATTGTATCACTGAGCAGCAATGGCGGACAAACTTGGGACACCAGTTATTATGATGCACAATTACCAGATCCGGTGAATCAGGGCACACTACTCAACCTTGGTTATCACAAGGGCAAAGCCGTATTGGCATTCTGTAATGCAGCCAGTAGTAACAGAAGAGATTCCTTAACACTACGCATCAGCATGGATGAAGGTAAAACCTGGACCAAGCAATGGCTGATTGATCATGCACCAGCTGATTTTAAAGGAGACTATACAGCTTATTGCGACCTTGTACTGATTGACAAAAAGACCATCGGTATTCTCTACGAAAGAAAAGGCTATCAGCAGATTGTGTTTAGAAAACTCAAATGGCGATAGTAAACAACGGCAAACGTGTAATTTTTATACAATCTTTATATCCTACGTTATAGCTTTACAAAACACTGATATAAACACACATAGCTTTGCATCAGTAAACAATCATATGTCAGGCCTTGCCCTTAATAGAAAGAATAAAGTTTTTCAATACAGCATCAGTATTTTGGTGATAGCAGTTGTGGTTGCAGCAGGTTACGTTTCTTCTGACTGGATTGGTTATAGGACTATTGCACTTATTTTACTACTAGCAGTTTCTGCGCTAGCCATTCTTTTTGATATCTGGCCTGTTTTACTTGCAGCTTGCTTAAGTGCGCTTGCATGGAATTTCTTATTTATTCCACCCAAATTCACCTTTCATATTAGCAGCTCTGAAGATGCACTTATGCTGCTAATGTATTTTGTAGTGGCATTAATTAATGCGGTACTTACCTACCAGATCAGGAGCATGGAAAAACTGGCAAGGGAAAGGCAGGAAAAAGCGAATGCAGTTAAATTATATAACACGCTACTCAATTCACTATCTCATGAGTTAAGAACACCAATAGCTACAGTCATTGCAGCCACAGATAATTTACTGGATTCAAATGAACAACTATTACCACAACATCGTCATGAGCTACTGAAGGAAATTGCACAAGCCGGACTGCGCCTGAACCAACAAGTAGAGAATCTACTCAATATGTCGAGACTGGATGCAGGTGTATTACAACCCAAAAAAGACTGGTGCGACATAGCTGAACTTTTGTATCAAACTGTTGAAAAACTCAATACTACACAAACACATCAAATACATATTCAGGTTCCACAATCCTTGCCGTTTTTTAAAATAGACAAAATTTTACTGGAACAAGTGTTATTGAACCTTTTGCAAAATGCCATTCAGTATACACCCGCACATTCTTCTATTCAGTTCAGCGCACATAACTATGCAGATTTACTACATATCTGCATCGAGGACAATGGGCCCGGCTTTCCTGAACAAACTATTTCATATGTATTTGATAAATTCTACCGATTACAAAACAGTAAAGCTGGTGGTACAGGACTTGGACTTTCTATTGTAAAAGGTTTTACCGAAGCCTTGGGTGGAACTGTAACATTAACCAATCAGGAAAAAGGCGGAGCCTGCTTTACTATTCGCATTCCAGCAGAAGCATCTTACATCAAGAACCTGAAAAATGAGTAACCAGCCTACGATATTGATTATTGACGATGAAAGGGCTATCCGAAAACTATTGGAGATTACGCTCCAAAGCAATGGGTATCAGGTTGCACAGGCAGAAGATGCAAAGACTGGTTTGATCATGGCTGCCAATCATCCGCCAGATATGATCGTTCTTGATATTGGTTTACCTGACCAGGATGGACACAGCGTACTAACAGCATTACGACAATGGTATACACAACCCATTCTGATGCTGTCTGTTATTAACAGTGAAGAATCCGTTGTAGAGGCACTAGATTTGGGTGCTAATGATTATCTATTCAAACCATTCAGAACAGGAGAATTATTGGCACGCGTTCGCTCTGCTTTGAGAAATCAACTGCGTGAAGCAAATATTCAACCTGTTTCTGTTTGCGGCGATCTGCAAATTGATCTTACCAACAGAACTGTACAATACAAACAGCAACCTGTTAAGCTTACGGCTACTGAGTATTCCTTGTTGGCATTGTTTGTGAAACATGAAGGAAAAGTACTCACCCATGCATATCTGCTAAAAGAGATATGGGGACCAGGTTACATCACACAATCTCAATATTTACGCGTGTACATCGCACAGCTCAGGAAGAAAATAGAACAAGATCCTAATCATCCAGAATACATCCTCACTGAGTCTGGCATAGGCTACCGCTTCATTTGTAAAGACTAAACGATATGGAACAAAAGAGCAATTCGCTCAGCAAGGTAACTACAGGAACCTTGCTGATAGCCCTTGGTATTATCTATGGTGATATAGGCACATCACCTTTATATGTTTTGAGATCGATCATTGGCGAAAAAACGATTGATGAAACGCTGGTGTTGGGTGGGGTATCACTGGTATTCTGGACCCTCACTTTCCAAACAACCTTGAAATATGTATGGCTCACACTCAGAGCAGACAACCAAGGGGAGGGTGGTGTATTTTCACTCTATGCCTTGGTGCGCAGGTATAGTAAAGGGCTTGTGATCTTTACAATTCTTGGTGCCACTACACTCTTAGCAGATGGCATTATTACACCGCCGATTTCTGTTGCATCTGCCATTGAAGGATTGAGTGCAGTAAAAGGTCTGGAAACAATTTTTGTTCCCGGTAATCATCTGACTGTTGGTATCATCATCGCCATTATTTCTGGTTTATTCTTTTTCCAGCGTTTTGGCACACAGGTAATCGGAAAATCATTCGGACCAATTATGCTCATTTGGTTTTCTATGTTACTGGTACTTGGGTTGAATGAATTGAGACACTACCCCGAAGTATTGAAAGCAGTTAATCCATATTATGGTTATCAATTATTGGTTCACTATCCACAAGGCTTTTGGATTTTAGGTGCTGTGTTTCTTTGTACTACTGGAGCTGAGGCCTTGTATAGCGATCTTGGCCACTGTGGCAAAAACAATATCCGCATCACCTGGGGTTTTGTAAAAGTCTGTCTCATTATCAATTATATGGGGCAGGCTGCTTGGGTATTACACATGGGTAAGGATCAATTGAACGGTGTAAATCCATTTTTTGAAATGATGCCTAATTGGTGGCTAATTCCAGGAATCATCGTTGCGACTGCTGCAACAATTATTGCTTCACAGGCATTGATTAGTGGTTCTTATACATTAATCAGTGAAGCCATGAACCTGAATTTCTGGCCAAGGGTGGGCGTAAGACAACCAAGCAACGTGAAGGGTCAAATTTATATTCCCAGCGTCAATATCATTTTGTGGGCCGGCTGTATCCTGATGGTCCTCTATTTTAAAAATTCTGCACATATGGAAGCAGCATATGGTTTTTCTATTACTGTTGCCATGATGATGACAACTATACTGTTGAATTTTTATTTACTCTTTAAATTGAAATGGAAGCAATGGCAGGTATCCATCATCATAGCCGTTTTTTCAGTTATTGAAATTTCCTTTTTCGTTGCAAACACCGCCAAGATTAAAGAACGTTGGATGTTTCTGTTTTTTGAATTATTCATATTTCTAGTGATGTATATCTGGTACTATGCAAGAAAAAAAATTAACAAGTTTGTCAAGTTTGCAGAAATAGGCAAATACACACCATTATTGAAGGAATTAAGTGAAGACGAGAGCATTCCCAAGTTTGCCACACATCTTATCTATCTCACCAAAGCAGATACCCGAACTCAAATTGAAGAGAAAATAGTCCGCTCCATTCTTGCCAAAAAACCCAAAAGATCAGACGTATACTGGTTCTTACACATTGATCGTACCGAAGAACCTTATACCATGGAGTACAATGTTTCTGAACTCGTAGATGATAAAGTAATTAAGGTGAATATCCGGCTGGGATTTCGAATACAGCCAAAGACAGAGCTCTATTTTAAAAAGATTGTTCAGGAACTGGTACGTAATCAGGAACTCAAACTTCATATTACACCAGATGGTTCTACCAGATACAATAATGAACCGGATTTCAAATTTGTAGTAATTGAAAGATTCCTTTCTGTAGAAAATGAATTCGTTTTAAAAGACGGCATCCTACTCAATAGTTATTTCTTTCTCAAGCATCTGGGCACCAAAGATGAAAAAGCATTTGGCTTAGACAAAAGTGATGTTATTACAGAATATGTACCACTAGTATATCAACCGGCAAATTCTTTTGAACTGACAAGAAAATAACTGCATGAAAAAAATCATAGTAACAACAGCATGGCTGCTAGGCGCAGCATGCGCTTACGCACAGGATTCCACTACTGCCAAGCAACCTTTTGAGGGCATGGACCTTTCTTGGATAAATGGTCAAAACAGACAGCAAGATTTTCCATTGGTGTTAACTAAAAACAAAACAGTTGTCTTAACCGGTGTTGCCTACTTAGATACTTATTTCAACTATAACTTCAATAATCCGGCCGACAATACACAAACCATTTCATCAACAGTTGGCAGGCACAAGGAGTTTACATTAAACCTTGCCAGTATTGGTATTGAAACCAATTACAAAAACATGATTGGCAGGCTTTGGTTGCAGACCGGACAAATGGGTTCTATTATTCAGGATCTAGACGGCTCAGTACTCAGAGGCAGAAATACCGCAATCAATAATCTAAAATATGTGCGAGAAGCTGCAGCCGGCTACCATTTTAACAAATGGTACGGTATCAATATTGAGATGGGTATTTTCATGAGTTACATTGGTCTGGAGAGTTATGTTACACAAGAGAACTGGAACTATCAGCGCAGCATGGTCTGTGATTTTACCCCATTTTATTTCTCAGGTGCACGCATACAGGCTTTCCCATCCAGAAAATTTAAAACAGAATTATGGCTCTTAAACGGATGGCAAACCTATAACAGTTGGAGTAAATCGCCGGGTATTGGCAGTTCTAATTACTATCGCCCGAATGAAAACCTGCAGTTTGTTGCTAATTTTTATTACGGCAAGGATAGCAGGAACAGCTATACCGTTCGCTTTCATCATGACAATAGCATAGTAGCCAGATATTTTCGATCTGCAAAAAATAAAGGTATTTCGCAGGCCGCATTTAGCTTGAATACGCATTATGGTTTTCAGCAGGGAGGTGGTGTTCGAGCGAAGGAACAATACATGACCGGTACCTCCTTGGCAAACCGTATCTGGTTTCATCAAAACAAACTCGCGCTCACTACACGGGCAGATTATGTTACCAATCCTGGATTGTATCTCACTTTTACCCCTAGTAACGTTACGCCAAACGCATTTACAGATGCCATTGCAACTGATCCTACAAAAGCCATCAGCATCCAGCAATTAACGGGCACATTGGATATTATGCCGAATGATCATGTCACATTTCGCTTTGAATTATTGCATAGAAAAAGCAATCATCCCTATTTCCCCGGCAAAGGAGGAACCACTTCTCCAGATGGTTGGGCTGATACACCCGCAGGTACTTGGCAACCAGATTTACGCAAAACAGAAACCAGATTATGTCTGGCGATGAATTTCAGATTGTAGTCCCGACAGGAATCGAACCTGTATCTGGAGTTTAGGAAACTCTTATTCTATCCATTGAACTACGGGACCAGCCGCTTTGCAGCTAGGGCAACAAAAATACAGGTCTTTCACTTGCTGAAACAAGGCTTTCACAAGAAAATCAACCAAGCGCTCATTTGCTTTCATAGCTTTAAACCACAATTTGCTTGCTATGCCTAAAACAGCACTCATCACCGGCAGTACCAGCGGTATTGGTCTGGGTATTGCCCGTCAGTTTGCCAAAGCTGGATACAATCTCGTCTTAAATGGTCTGGAACCCGATGGCCCGGCTATTGCTGCAGACATAGCCAGCACTTATCAAATTCAAACACATTTCTCTCCTGCCAATATGCTGGATGCCGCTGCACTTCGTACCATGGTAACTGAAGCTGTAGACAAATTCGGCACTATTGATGTACTCATCTGCAATGCAGGCATTCAACATGTGAGCCCCATCGCAGATTTCCCTGAAGACAAATGGGATGCCATCCTCTCCATCAACCTCAGCGCCGCCTTCCACCTCACCAAAGCGGTTTGGCCGCACATGCGCGAAAAGAGTTTCGGACGCATCATCCATATTGCATCGGCCCATGGCCTCATGGCTTCTGAATTCAAATCGGCCTATGTAGCTGCCAAACATGGCCTTGTAGGTTTTACCAAAGTGGCAGCGCTCGAAGGCGCACCGTATAATATTACCTGCAATGCGATTTGTCCCGGCTATGTAAAAACCCCACTGGTAGAAAAACAAATTGCCGATCAGGCCCGGGTACATAACCTGAGCGAGGAAGAAGTGGTGAGCAAAGTAATGCTGCTGAAACAGGCTGTAAAAGAGTTCATTCCGGTAGAAACCCTTGGTGATCTAGCCCTTTTCCTGGCCTCCGATGGAGCCAAAACCCTTACCGGAACTGCCCTTCCGGTAGATGGTGGCTGGTACGCCCAGTAACGCTATCTTTGCCGCTCTCAAAAGCGCAAGTATGCAATTCTATAATTTATTGATTCGTTACCGTCTCTGGATTGGCTGTGTGATCTTGATTGGTGCCGTAGTGCTGAACCTTACCGGAACCGGCTTCTGGCCCAGCTTCCCGCTCTATTTCATCGCTGTTATTGCCATATTCACCCATTTCTTCATCGGCCCTTTACGACTGATTCAGGAGCCCATGGAAAAAGGTGAAGTAGATAAGGTAGAGAAGATCCTGAACTCGGTTTGGTTTCCCAATCTCCTCTATACACCCATTCGCTCTACTTATTATACCATCAAGGGTAATCTGGCGATGATGCAGCAAGATTTTGATGCAGCCGAAAAACACCTGAAGAAAAGCTCTTCATTGGGCGCGCCCATGCCAGAAGCAGAAGGTGCCAACAAACTGCAATTGGGCATGATGGCCATGCAGAAGGGCGATATCAAACAAGCTGAAGGTTATATCCGTGCTGCTATCCGCGCCGGCATTCCCGATAAAGAAAGTGAAGCGGTTGCTTATTTAAGCATGTGTCAGATCTTCATGAATAAAGCAGATCGCAATTCACTTCGCGCAGCAAAAGATTTTTTCCGCAAAGCCAAAGCCTGCAAGCCTACCACAAAGCAGGTAGTTGATCAGATCAAGGAAATTGAAAAGTATATCTCACGCATTCCGGGCTAATGATTCGCCTCGAACATATTACTGAAGCCAATGCCGGACTCGAAACAGTTCGGCAGCTTTTTATAGACTATCAACAAGAATTGAATGCTGACCTCTGTTTCCAAAGTTTTGAAGCAGAGCTGAAAAATCCACTGAAAAAATATGGACCGCCCACCGGAAGTTTACTATTGGCTTATTATCAAGATCAACCAGCAGGTTGTATTGCACTACAGCCCTTACCCGAAGCAGGTGTTTGTGAGATGAAACGACTTTATGTAGTGCCCATCTTTCGCAAATTTGGTATCGGCAGAAAACTAGTACAAGCCATTCTGGATGATGCAAAAACCTTGGGTTATCACACCATGAAACTGGATACGCTGGATCGATTGCAGCCTGCTATCCAACTGTACAAAGACTTTGGCTTTACCGATGCATCCGCTTATTACGCCAACCCACTGGAAGGTGTGGTGTATATGCAGAAGCAGCTTGGCTAAACTCCCAAAATGCTGTACCTTTTATCTGATGAAAATCATGTTCCTCGGTGATCTGAGTCACAACCCTATACCGGCTCAGTTGAATATTTTTACTGAATAAGTCTGCGTATGGGCCAATGGAAAAAACTGATCGTGGTATGTGTGCTTTGTATTGCATTGGTATATGGCGGAATAACACTTATACAAAACATCCTTAAACACTAAATCAACAACACATGAAAAAGAACATGGGCGGCGCAGACCGCATTATCCGCGTAATTCTGGCAATTGTTTTTGCCGCGTTATATTTTACAGGTACTGTAGCTGGTACATGGGGCCTAGTATTGGTTGTATTAGGCGGTGTATTTCTTGCTACAAGTGTGGTTAGTTTTTGTCCGCTCTACCTCCCCTTTGGTATCAATACTTGTAAGAAGGATTAAGACGACCTCATCATACTGCGCTAAAGCTTCGTATGATAAAACTCCCCTCTCCTTTGGAGAGGGGAGTTTTATCATTGTATAATTCTGCTTGCGTTTATTTTTCAAACTCAATGATATGCGCTGAAGCATAAATGCTTCTATCAGGCTTAATGTATTTCACATACAAGCGCGCTTTCTTACCCAAGCGCATACAAGTATGTTTTTGTGCAATATCTTCTTCCGTATCTAATGGTTGTAAAGAAGGATACCAGAGAAAATAGCCCGGCCTGTCTAACAACAATTGCGGCTTGCTCCATTGCTGGGCTGCATCACCCTTACTCAACTCTTTTTGTTGATTGAAAGAAATATAAATACTACTACCTGCCCAAGATGGACCCGTTACTTTACCCATCAGCATTACCCAAGATTCTAAGTATTCATTCCAGCTAACCGATGGGCCCCAATGAAAACCGCCTTCAGGTGAAGAAGCCGCACTACCGCCTTCTTTGCGCGGAATTTGCAATGAAGCAATGGGCTTACCCGCATCGTTCCATGCAGCTTCGAAAGCAACACCATTCCAACGTTGGGCCTTGCCTTGCGGATTGTCCAGATCTTTCAACGCAATACGCGCTACACTAATGCATTGTCCACTCCACTCTTTGTCTTTATGATAGCTTGCAGAATCATAAGCTTGCGGATAACTATACTCACCATAAAACAAATAGAGATAATCGCCCGAACGCACTGCAGAAGGATCGCCGACACCACCTGCAAAAGTGTTGGAGGTGTTGTAAGGTTTTAAAATCATCCTGGGTTGCAGGTCTTCTATAAACAAACCTTTGT
>DALYHN010000022.1:0-17506 GCA_031970875.1 Chitinophagaceae bacterium | reverse complement strand
ACACTAGGCATTATTTCAGCTACTGTTACTTTTATTACGCAAATGAATTATCCCAAAGGATTGGAATTCTTGTTTCTATTCTTTATTCCGGGAATGCCATTTTTAGCATTATACTGGTTAGGTGCAGCATTGTTGACTAACCTCAATAAGGATGCAATCAAAGGATAAACCACTACTATCAAAATGGTATTCCAAATATTGTCTTGATGGAGTCCTCTGTTAAGCATGGAGATGCTGCAATAATGTGGAACTACAGACTCAGCCTTGACCCTTTCAGGCGAAAACGCTGATGAGACTTAAAATTTTTCACCTAACTTAATCATCATACTCCTTCAGCCGCTTCAGTCAAGGCTTGAAACGCAGGGGTAACGAAGAAAACTACCATGGCAAAAAATAAAATCATACCAGCACTTTGGTTTCATGCTATAGAGGGTAAAATGAAGCATGTGATTGATTACTATTCCACCATATTTGGCAGCCACTTTGAAGCTAGTCAAACGATTCCATTGGGTGAAACGCCTTCCGGTAATGCTGAAATGTGTAACGTTACATTTTTTGGTCATCCATATTTACTTATGTCCACGTCGAAAGAACATCATCCATTCAATGACAGTTTTGCTATCATGATTCACTGCAAAGACCAAGTTGAAATAGATACCTATTGGGAGTATTTTACCAACGAAGGCAAGGAATCAATGTGTGGATGGTGTACGGATAAATTTGGCTTACGTTGGCAAATCATTCCTGAGAATCTTGGAGAATTGATGAGCAGGCCAAACGCATGGAAAGTAATGCGTGAGCAGAAAAAAATTGTGATTGAAGCATATTTGAAATAGCTAAAAAATATAATAAGAAACCCAAAACAAGCATCATGGCAAGTATCAATCCCCACATTAACTTCAATGGCAATGCAGAAGAAGCATTCAATTTCTACAAATCAGTATTTGGTGGAGAATTCGCAATGGTTATGCGTTTTAAGGATTTGGCAAGTGCTGAATTTCCAGTGGCTGAGCATGAAGCCAATAAGATCATGCATATTGCTTTACCCATTGGTAAAAGTGTTTTAATGGCTAACGATGTTCCCGAAATACTAGGGAGAACGAACGAAAATGAACACAGAAGCAAAATAGTCATCAGCGCAGAAAGCAAACAAGAAGCGGACCAACTATTCACAGGACTTTCAGCAGGCGGACAAGTTGAAATGCCAATTGCAGATAGCCCCTGGGGTTCTTACTTTGGTATGTTCAGAGATAAGTATGGCATTGAGTGGATGGTAGACTTTGATCCAAAGTACAATGGAAAAGCATAAGAATCACGCATAACTAAACACCAAGAAGAATATGCAATCGCAAGTATTCATTAATCTAGCTGTGCAAGACCTTGATAAGTCTGCAGCTTTTTATACGAAAATGGGGTTTACCATCAATCCACAATTCTCAGACAATACGGCAAAATGCCTTGTTTGGAGTGATGCAATTTTTTTAATGATCATGACCCCTGAAAAATTCACCTCATTCGCTACAAAACCACTTGCAGACACCAAAAATGCGTTAGCTGGCATATTTGCCTTATCCGTTGAAAGCTTTGCGCGCGTGAATGAAATTGTTGACCATGCTGTTAATGCCGGAGGCACAGAGCCTAAGCCATTGCAAGATCATGGTTTTATGCAGCTACGTACAATAGAAGATTTTGACGGACATACTTGGGAAATATTCTTCATGGATATGAGTAAATTCCCCCAATAACTGCTATTACCTTGGTAAGTCTCTCTGCCTTTGTTGCGTCTTGCACCTTAACGAACCAGCGGAAAAACACACTATTGCTGCTTATCCAACAATTACTGGTTTCGAGCGTTTGATAGCGTACTCGTATTCCCTACATCTAATTCAATCATGAAATAATTTATTGCCATCATAGCCGCGCTTTTTATCCTGTCGTCTTGCGCAACACTTAGTTCAACAACATATATTAAACCAATGGATGTTTTATTCTGGGTAATAATCAATATGGCAGTTTCAAAGCCCAATTGGAAAACACTTCAAACTCAAGCATTGAAGTCTATCTGGCGCCAATTAATGGGGGGAAACATTCTTTTCAAACAGTAAATCCTAAGGAGATTGTATCCGTAAAAGTTGCAGCTAATACAGCCCTGGTAATCCAAAATAAATCAACTGATACCGCATCTGTTAAGCTTAAAGCAAGCGGTGATGTTGGTTTATCTATGGGCTATAAGAACTAAGCTAGGCTTTCAGCTACTGAAATCCTGCCCCGCTAATATTGCCCCTCACCCACTTATTTCCAGCTTATAGCCTTTTCCGCGAATCACACTGATACGAATATTGGGATCCAGCTCCAGTTTCTTTCTGAGTTTTGAGATGAATACATCCAAGCTGCGGCCAACAATTACCCCATCATCTTCCCATATTTCTTTTTGTAATCGACTGCGCTCGATAATTGCATTGGGTGCTAGTGCAAACATGTGCAGCACACGTGCTTCTGTTTTAGTAAGCTCAATGGCTGTGTCCTGATGCATGAGTGTGCGTGCTTCCAGATCAAATACAATAGTGCCCAGCATAAACTGGCTTTCAGCAGCTTGCTGCAAACTGGCCGATTGATTTTCAACTACACTATTGCGCAGCTTTGCCGGCTTCCAGAAAACATAGCCCACCAGCGCAAGAAATGCCAAGCTACCCAGCAACAAACCGTTTTGGGCATTTATTGGTCCCGCATTGGGGAATTTAATCCGGATAATATAACAGGCTTTCGGTTGCTTTCTGCCCAGGCAGGAAATGATATCGTCTTGTTTCTTCCCTGAAACTGCATATCCATAGACAACACCAGCGTTGCCGCAACGCAACACATTCACAACATGATCACTCGTCTTAACATCTTTTGCCAATAATCTTTGGGTGGTATTCACCAATTGCTCGGGTTGAAAACTAAATGCCTGTTCAAACCTAAGCTCGTATTCATTATCTGAAAGTTGTTGCACAGGTAATACCCTGGATACACTATCGCCTGATTGAAGGAGTATTTCATGTCCGATCCTGCGCAGCAAAATGGCCCTTCTCGCTAAAGTAAACTCATCATTACCTGTGATGCTGAATGCCACACATACCAGACCAACAAACAAAAGCAATACGAATATACCTAGGTGCTTTCGCTTGTTTGACAACAGATTTTCTTTGATCAGCATGGTATACAATGATTATTTACAAAGTTTACACGATTATTTACAAAGCATTTACCTTCATCCGCAGCCGACCAGCGTAGTTTTATCCAACCAAGCACAGTCGGTATAAAAGCAACAAAGCTTCCTGTGTTTGGATGAATTGAAAATTAAATAAGTCTTCACTAAAACCTCCACAATTATGACAAAAGGTATCTACGCGCTGCTCTTATTGCTGGTTATTGCAAGCGGACTGGCACTAGCCAATCATGCAAACGAACCTGAAAATCCTAAAAAATTCAATTTGCTACCGCCCAATATTGCTGAAAGCAAAGCTGCTTTGAAAAGATGGGAAGCCAGTCCGGACGGCATTGCTTTTAACAAATGGAAAGCTTCTCCTGAAGGTAAAAAGGTAGTGACCAGTGCGGCTAAGATTTTGCCTCATACCAAGGATGGCAGCAGTATGGAAGCAGTGGTTACTTCATTAACTCTTCCTGCAGGTTCCAGATTGGGTTATGGTGTGATGGTGAAAATTGATGGCGAAGCATTCATTCTCAGTTTTGGCACGCTTAAATTGAGCGAAATGCAGCAGCTGAACAGCCTGAAAGTAAACGATAAGCTATTGATCAAAAGCCACTTTATTTCTTATGCACCCAAGTATGCTTATGCCATTGTAGCTGGCGACTATGTGGAAAGAGACAAAAAGGTGGTGTATAAACGCTTAGCGTCAAAAGACGGATGCTAATTGAATTGGTGTAACATAGAAAAAGAAATACGATTCCAACACCTCGGCCTGCCGGGGTGTTGTGGTGCTTACGCATAGCAAAAGCACTTCAAAAGCAACAAAATCGGCATTTTGATATAACACAAAATCGGCAATATTCCACACGGAAAAAGCAATAGCACTATTGCCAAAAAAACGACCCAACCTACCAATACACCTCAATATGGAGCCATGTATTATCTGATAAATAAAGCCGATTCCCCCTTGCCCTTATTCAGCTTGAATTTGATTGAGATTGTGTATTTACACTTATCAAACAAATTTTTTACAGCAGACAATGGCATTCCATTTTTTTAGAAAAGTGGATGATATCGCTCATATTTTATGATAAATACTCTGCTTACCTTAATACCGATTTGGGCATTAATTCAACGGGGGATAGTTCTCTGAAACCTATCCTCAAATAAGCAGCGTATGGAAAATCTGAATCTGGTCAGTTTGTTCCACTCCTTGGCCATCGGTATTGTCTATCAAGACAGTAAGGGCAAAATTATTTCCGCAAACCAAGCTGCTGAAGATTTATTGGGTCTGTCGCAGGATCAGCTGATGGGCCGCACGTCTATGGATCCAGAGTGGCATGCCATTCACCCAGACGGTTCCATCTTTCCGGGGGAAACCCACCCTGCTATACAGGCTTTACTAACGGGTAAACCCGTGTACAATACCCCAATGGGCATATACGATCCCATCAAGAAAAAATATACCTGGATATTAATTAACGCATACCCTGAATTTGAAAAAGGTGCAGACAGTCCCCATCAGGTATATGCCACGTTTACGGATGTAACAGAATTGATTGAAACAGAAAAAAGACTCAGGAAAGAAAGAAGATTACAAGAGCTCTTTGCACTTGTTTCAAAAACGTTCATACACGTTGCACCAGGAGAACTCGACAAGAAGATTGACTTTATACTCAAGGATCTCGGTGAGTTTATTGAAGCAGACAGAATGTACATTTTTACTTACGACTTTGTAAAGATGACTGCTACCAATACCCATGAGTGGTGTGCGCCGGGTATTGAACCACAAATTGCTTATCTCCAAAATACGCCTGTTGATTTATTGACTGATTGGCTAAACAACCACAGAGAAGGAAAAGCCATGGTCGTCAATGATGTATTTGCGCTTCCGTCTTCTAGCCAATTACGCATTATTCTTGAACCACAAGAAATCAAGAGTTTGATAGCAGTTCCTTTAATGGATGGCAATATTTGTCTTGGTTTTGTTGGGCTTGATGCAGTAAGACATCACCACACATATAGCAGTGAAGAATAAATACTCTTGCGTGTTTTTGCAGATGCGTTGGTAAACTTGTACAAGCGCTTAGATATAGATAAGCGACTTCGTACATCTAGCTATATGCTAAAAGAACGCATCAAAGAATTGAGGTGCATAAACAAGATGACTGAGCTCAGTGAACAAATCAGTATTAGTACAGCTGAATTCTTTGAAAAAGCATTGGCCATCATTCCTCCTGGTTATGAATTTCCAGATAAGGTCAGAGTAAAAATTGACTATCAGCATGAATCATATACAACACTAGCCTATGCGCCAACCGATAGTTTTATGGAGGCAGATTTATCTGTCAACAACGCATTGTTAGGAAAACTTCGAATTGATAATCCAGAAGGGACTCCTTTTATGGAAGAGGAATACAGTCTATTAGATAACATCAAAAGAAGTATTGAATTATACTTTGAAAAGCAAGTATCCAGAAAAAAACTAGAAGAGGAAAAAGAAAAATATGCGGTAATAGCCAACAACACTTTCAACTGGGAATTCTGGAAAGACTCAACTGGAAACTATCTCTTCATGTCGCCAGCTTGCGAGAAAATTACCGGCTACCATAGCGATGATTTCCTAAATAGCCGGGTTGACATATATCAGCTGATTCATCCGGATGATATCGAGTTACATAAGCAAAAACAGCAGGAAGCCATTGATCAAAATACACCAGTTAGTTTCAAATTCAGGATTATCACTAAATCTGGAGCAGAGCGAATTATTGAGCAGGTTTGTTTTCCTGTATTTGGTTTGAAAGGAAAGTGTCTTGGATTACGTGGCACCAATATCGAAATCACTGAAAGAGCACAAAAAGACAAATTGCTTGCTGAGAGCGAAGCAAGACTAAGTAATCTGGTAAACTCTCAATCAAATTATATTATCAGAACCGATTTACTCGGCCGCCATACATTCTGGAATAAAAAGTTTGAAGATGATTTTGGCTGGCTTTATGGAGGCAGTAAGGGTCTGGAATTGTCCAGCTCCATGGCTTCCATCTGTAATTATCACCACGAGAGAACAAGAACAGCGGTAGGAGTCTGCCTCATGGAGCCTGGCAAAGTTGTACCAGTAGAATTGGATAAGCCTACGCAGGATGGTGGCACTGTAACAACCTATTGGGAGTTTGTCTGCATTACAGACAGTGCCGGCAATCCTTCCGAAATGCAATGTGTGGGTATAAATATCACAGAACGTAAGAAGGCTGAAGAAGCATTAAAGACAAGCCAGCAGCGATTACTCAATCTGGTGAATAGCCAGACGAGTTATGTTTTGCGGACAGACCTGTCTGGACAACACACTTACTGGAACAATAAATTCGAGGAAGAATATGGTTGGATTTATGGCACTGAGCTGGATCATGGTGATATGCTAAAATCTATATGCACGTATCACCATGAAAGAGCCAAATCGGTAGTGGAGAAATGTATCCAAGAGCCTGGCACCATATTCAAAGCTGAGTTAGATAAACCCACCAAGGATAAGGGTATAAAAACAACACTCTGGGAATTTGTATGCCTTTCAGACAATGATGGCATGCCAACCGAGATACAGTGTATTGGTGTGGACATTACGGACAGAATTCAAATGGAGCAAACACTCAGAGAGAGTGAGGATAAGTACAGGACGCTAATCCATAGTGCAGATGCCGCTATTATACAATTTGACAAAGCCGGTAACTGTCAGTACCTGAATGAGATAGCAGTAAATTTGTATGCAGTTAGTACTGTGTCTCTGACCGGAATAAACATCCACGATTTACTTCCATCAAAAGATGCTGCTGATGTGCTCGCCATAATAGAACAAGTAATGCACTCCAATAATGGTACTGTTCTAGAAATATTGCTACATCCTTCTAATCAAGAGCTATGGGTAAGAAACAGCTTTCAGCCAATACGCGATATTTCCGGCAAGCCTATTGCGGTGCTCTCCTATGCCAGCGATATTACAGATAAGAAAAAAGCAGAAATCAAGTTGCAGCAGAGTGAGCAGAAATACAAAATTCTATTTGAAGGCTCCCCTGATCCTTACTTAATTATACATGAAGGCAGGGTTATCGAATGCAACCAGCCTACACTTGACTTACTGAAAACAACCAAGGAGGAATTTATTGGGAAAGCGCCTCATCAATTCTCACCTGAGTACCAGCCAAACGGCAGAAAATCTGATGATTATGCTGCTGAAATTATTGAAGCTACTTTCGAATCCGGAGTAAAATCTTTTGAATGGACATATTTGAAATCAGATGGCACCCCTATTATTGTAGAAGTTAAACTAAGCAAAACAGCATTCAATAACACATCGCTACTTTTTACAACTTGGCGAGATATTACTGCGCTTAAACAAGCTCAGGAAACCATTCGCGCATCTGCAGAACGATTTAATGAGGTAACCAAACACAGTAAATCGGTGATTTGGGAAGTTGATATTACCGGCAAATACTTGTATGTAAGTGATGGTGCTGAAATTGTTTTTGGGTACCCAGCCGAAGAACTGATAGGCAAGTACTTCTATGATTTGCACCCTGAGCAAGACAGAGCATCCTATGCAAAAAGTGGGCTTGCCATGCTTGCATCAGGTAATGAAATTGTGGACTATCCAAATCCAATTATAACGAAGGACAATTGCCTTATATGGGTATCCACGAATGGAACACCTATTATGAACAGCCTGGGACAAGTTATTGGCTATAAGGGAGTAGATACAGATATTACTGCAAGAAAAATTGCAGAAGAAGATTTACGTAAATTCAAAAACATCTCTGATAAGGCCAATTATGGTACAGCTATTGCCAATCTAAACGGTGAATTGGTCTATTGCAATGAAGCGTTTGCACTGATGCATGGCTGGGCTAGCGAAGAATTGATGGGTAAACAGCTGGATGCAATAATGGGTATCAGCCAGTCTGCCCAGAGTCAGCAGCAGGCTCAGGAAGCATTACTTAGCAATGGCTATATCTATCAGGAAGTAATACACAAAAGAAAAGATGGTACCGAATTTCCTGCATTTGTGAACATTAAAATCATTGATAATCCGGATGGCAAGCCAGAATATATGTCCGGAACAGTTGTTGATATATCTGATATCAAAAATGCAGAATCAGCATTAAGAGAAAGTGAGACTAATTTAAATCAGGCACAGCAGATTGCTTTAATGGGCAGCTGGGAGATTGATCTGACAACAATGGAAACACGTTGGTCTGAAAACTATTATACCATCCTTGAGTTAGACAGAAGTATCACTTCAGACTCCCGTATTTTCAATTCGATGATCCATCCTGATGATAAAGGTATCCTAGCAGTGCAAGAGGCCTTATTGTTGCAAACCAAAAAACCTGTTTCCTTTGAAATGAGGCTGGTGATGCCCGACAATCGAATCAAATGGATTCAGAACAATGTGTTGGGCGTATTTGATCAGGAAAAGCTGATTACTTTAAAGGGAGTGAACATTGATATCACTGAAAAAAAACTGCAGCAAGAGCAAATAAGGATACAGAACGAACGCTTGGCTGCCATTATTGAAGCCATGCCAGATCTGATCTTTATCAGCGACAGAGAAGGCAATTATTTAGAATTAATTCGCTCAGGTCACAAAAATGAAAAGCATAGATACGCAGATGTAGTGGGCAAGAATATTTGTGAGGTTTATGGCTCAGAAACAGCTAAAAGGCATATTCAAAAAATACAACAATGTTTGGACACAGGCGAACGGATTACTTATGAGTATGAATGGTCCGACAAGGATGAAATCATCTTTTATGAGGGTACGATTGTAAGACTTGATAAAAACAGGGTATTACGCTTTGTAAGGGATATCAGCGATAGAAAGAAAGTAGAAAAACAATTAAAAGAATTGAATAGCGGACTGGAGAGAAGAATTCATGAACGCACAAGAGAATTAGAAAGATCGAATATAGAGTTATTGTATGCACGTGTTGAGGCAGAAGAAGCCAACAAAGCGAAAAGTGAGTTTCTGTCGAGAATGAGCCATGAATTAAGAACACCTATGAATTCAATTCTGGGTTTCGCTCAACTACTGGAAATGGCTGAGCTTACTGAAACACAAGAAAAAAGTGTACAGCATATTTTAAGAAGTGGCAAGCATCTATTGGATCTAATTAATGAGGTGCTGGATATTGCCCGTATAGAAGCTGGTAGGGTATCCATTTCTATAGAAGCGGTTTCTGCAATAGAAATTATCAACGACTGCATGGATACAATACAACCATTGGCCTCATCTAGAAATATTGAGGTAAATGCATCCATAGACGAAAATCTATTTGTTCGGGCTGACAAACAAAGACTAAAACAAGTCTTGATCAACATCCTCAACAATGCCATTAAATACAACAGAGACAATGGCAAAGTATTGATCAAATCAGCTGTCATACCAGATTTACAAGGCAATAAGATTCGCCTAATGATAAAGGATACCGGTTTAGGTATTGCTGAAAATGATTTAGTAAAGGTCTTTATACCATTTGAGCGGATAGGTGCTGAAAACCATGCTATTGAGGGAACTGGTCTTGGCCTTGCCGTTGTAAAACAGTTAACAGAGCTAATGGGTGGCACTGTAGGTGTAGAAAGCATTGTGGGACAAGGCACTACTTTCTGGATAGACTTAGCAGAGAGTACCAGTGAACTTCAGCGGGTTAGCAGCAATGGCGATTTGCATCAAATTAACAGCATTGTCGACTCGATTAGTGGGAATATTCTTTATGTAGAAGACAATGCTTCAAACGTAGAGTTGATCGAACAAATCATTCAAACAAAACAAAAAGACATCAGACTGGATGTTGTTATGTATGGAAAACAAGCCCTTCCTAGAGCTAAGGAAATAAACCCTGAGCTCATCTTACTTGATCTAAACCTGCCGGACATCCATGGAGCAGAAGTATTGAACTTACTAAAGTCTGATCCTGCTACGGCTGCTATTCCTGTAATTGTAATTAGTGCAGATGCCATGCCAGCTCAAATCAGCAAGTTAAAAGAAGCAGGTGCCAGCGATTATCTTACTAAACCGATAGAAGTTGCAGAACTATTAAAAGTAATTGATCATTACCTGACAAAAAAATAGCCCTATGAACGCCAGTTTAAAAGATGCCAAAATATTGATTGTTGACGACCAGCAAGCCAATGTGGAAGTACTGGAGAATCTCCTTCAAGTGAAGGGCTACACACAGGTAAGTTCGGCAACGGATGCCAGAAAAGCCATACCAAAGATTCAACAGATAAGACCTGATCTTATTTTATTAGATCTAATGATGCCACACTTATCGGGCTTTGAGCTGATGGCAAAAATCAAAGAAGAAGGTTTAATGAGCCGTTTTATGCCCATTATGGTGCTAACTGCAGATGTTAGTATGGAGGCGAAACAGCGTGCTTTAGCGGGAGGCGCCAGCGATTTCACGACCAAGCCTTTCAATTTGGTAGAAGTTGATTTAAGAATTAAGAATCTGCTGTATAATGTTTACTTATTGTCGCAGCTTAGAGATCAGAATGGTGTACTTGAGGAAAAAGTAGCTGAGAGAACACGTGATTTAGAGGTAGCAAAAATTGCCGCAGAAGAAAGCGAGGAGCGTTATAGAACATTGTTCAATGCCAATAAAGATTGTATCACCCTATTTTCCATCAATGACGATATTCCGTCAAAATTCATCAATTGCAATGATGCTGCACCGCAGATGCTAGGCTATATAAAAGAAGAAATGCTCAACCTAACCATTTTTGATGTTGACGTATCCTGTACACCTGATGTAATTGGCGCACATATCAAACAGCTGACAGATACCGGACAGCTCAATTTTGAAACCAGTTATCGTTGTAAAGATGGCAGCCTAAAGGATATGGATGTGAAAGCATCGTTTTTGCATCTGCAAGGGCAAAACATTGTGATGAAAATTGGACGTGACATATCCAAACTGAAAGAACAGCAAAACGCAATTCAGGAACAGAATGAGCGATTAAAAGAAATTGCCTGGACACAATCGCATTTAGTGAGAGCACCATTGGCTAAAATCATGGGTGCAACAGAGTTGATATCAAGTAGCCAACTCTCTCATAACGAAGATGCAAGAGAGCTATTACAGGCTTTGCAATTGTCTACAAAAGAATTGGATGATGTGATTAGGGAAATAACGGAAAAAACCTATCACTAAATCATTATGCTTTGATGACAAAGTGTAGTTGAAGCGTACAACCCTTCCCTTCAGCAGCATCAACATTTATCGTACCACTATTCATAGAAGCACGTGTGCGCATATTGGCAAAGCCAACCCCACTCTTTCTATTGCTATTCATATTAAAACCTACGCCATCATCTTTAAGCTCGATGTATAAATCCTGTCCGCGACGCTTGAAATCAACAAAAACAGTATTTGCCTTGGCATATTTTATAACGTTATTCAGTTGTTCTTGCAGAATCCGATAAATAGCCAATAACTGAGATTCACTGACCCCTTGTATCGTTGAATCCTGAAACTGTAACTCCACAGGAATTTTAGACGCACTCGAGAAGCGCTTAAATAAATCATCTAAGAAACCGCCGAAATCACCTTCTGTGAATCTTGGTAAGATTAACTCGTGAGAAATATTCCGTATATCCGCAATGGCTTCTGTGATAGCATTGTCCACCATTTGAATGTGATCGCCAAATTGACTATCCTGCTTTCTAGATAAGCTTAGATACATCTTGGCTACGCTCAAAAGCTGGTTTACATTATCATGCAATTCCTGACCAAGATTGGTTCGCTCCCTATCCTGTGCGGATAAGACAGCCATGGTTAATTCGTCTTGCTTGCGTCTGCGCTCATCAGTTAAAGCTGACTCCAATAATACCTGCTCTGTAATATTATTACCGATCGCCATTACCGACATTCTTCCACCATAGTCAATTCTGTGGAAGGAAAGTTGCATAAACAAAGAGCTACCATGCTTATCCCTACATGTATAGACTGCATAGTGGTAAAAAGTTTCTTCAGTACTGGCCTGATCAGCAAGAGAAATAATTGATTCTTTAGTGGACTCATCATGCAGCAAAAAATAGCTTGAGCTTATGAACGCATCTCGCTCTATTCCATACACATCAATTGCTTTAGCATTAACCTCTTCTACCAACAACGTTATGGGGTCCCATATTACTATGTTTACTGGACTGCTATCAAACAGTTGGCGATATTTTTGTTCAGATTTCCTGAGTTCATCCTGTGCCTTCTTGCTTTGTGTGATATCTGACTGTATTGCGAAAAAATATTTAACCCTATTCTTTTCATCAAAAACAGGCTGTACCTGCAAATAAATCCAATAAGGAGTACCATTTTTGTGATAATTCAGAACCTCACACTCGAAGGCCTTTTTTTGCCTAATTCGATGACTCATGAAAAACTTGGTATCAGGATCTGTATCCGGTCCTTGTAAAATGGAGCCAGGCATTTTACCAATAACTTCCTCTAACTGATAACCGGTATTTCTAATAAAAGCCTCATTAACCCAAATAGTTTTACCATTTATATCTGTAATAATTACTGCATTATTTGTCTTTGTCGCAATTAGTGACAATTTTTCTAGCATTTCCTGACGCTGAATTTTCTCAGTAATATCGCTTACAGCACCAACCAGCCTTACAGGAATACCATGCTCATCTTTAATAACATACCCCCTATCATTAAAAAAAGCATAAGTACCATCACTAATCATAAACCTGTATATAACTTCAAATTGATGCACATTAATATCTGCCCTTAGACGGTTAATTACATCTGTAATTACGTGCTTATCATCTTCATGTACCCGTCCTAGCCAAAATTCACCTGCACAATCTTTAAATTTTACAGGTAATCCTGTTAAGGCAACAAAATGGTCTGAGTTTCGGTAAACTATGTCATTGGCAATATCCCAGTCCCAAATCATATCATTTGTTGCTAAAACTGCCAGTTCATAGCGCTCATTAGATATTCGGACACGCTCCTCTGCCTTTTTCTTTGTTGTAATATCTTCTATCATACATAAGTGATGAGGATTTGCATAGTGCTCAAAATGAATAGACCTAATCACCATACTAACCCAAACAACTGTTCGATCTAGCCGTACATATCGCTTTTCCATTGAGCAATCACTTACCACTCGCTCAGTCAGAAGTCGAATATTTTGCTGTGCTTCCTCTATATCATCCGGATGGGTGATTTGCATCCAATCTAATTGCTTTAATTCTGCAATAGTTCTGCCAGCAATTTCAGCAAATCGTTCATTCAGTTCGTCAATCTTACCTGTGACTGAATCTATAATGGCGATTCCCATAGGTGCTGCAGAAAAAATGGTACTGAACCTATGTTCACTAAATTTTAGCTGGTCTGTAACTTTACGCTCTTTTGTTGTATCTCTACCGTAGCAAGCGCAACCTATTACCTCATTATTTTGGTTAAACACCGGCTTAATCACTATTACTGCATAATTTTGGCCGAATTCGCCCGCTAGATTTGGCCATGAGATTTCTTCCAAGATAGTTTGCCCAGAAAAGGCTTTATCGTAGAGATCTTTCCAATAAGCTAAGTACTCTTTCGAGTAAGCGCGCTCATCAAGTAGAAAAGCCCCCTTTTGCAATTTCTCACCAAATACCAATTGTAAGTTTTGTAAAAGTGACTGATTGGCAGTAACCAAACAATAATTCTGATCAATGCTCCAAATCCAGTCATCAATATGATTCATTAGGGCTTCGCCGCTCAAAGCTGTTTTTTCAAGTGATTCAGTCTGCTGAGCGGTTTCCGGGATTTCTTCAATAAAAAGTAAAGCGCCAGCAAGATCATTTTTATCACCATATACCTGCTTTCCCTTAATACGATAAGTTAATTCAGTATCGCTATTATATGTAAACTCTGCAACTAAACTAATTACTTCAGTATTTAGTAATGAATTTATAAATTCACTTAACTCCTGATTCTTGCACAATAAATGCATTAAATGGTTAATATCTATAGGCAATAACAGCTTAGTTAATTCAGGAAACTTACTCTTTAGATAAGCATTTATATAAAACACATATCCTTTATCATCAACTGCAACAAAACCCTCTTTTGGATAATTCAAAAAAAATTGTTGAAGTAGTAAAGCAGCTCTGTCATTTTTATGTTCAGCGATATCCCAGCTAACACCAATAATACCAATCAGATTACCTGCTTCATCAATAATTGGTGAATCATGCACTTGAACCTGAATATATTCACCTTCTTTATTTTTTGCCAAAAAAACACCAGACCATGATAAACCAACACGCAAGCTATCCATTATTTCCTCAGCCTCTTGCATCGATTGTTCAACCGGCACAACTTCCATAATGTTTTTACCTATCACTTCCTTTTTCTGCCAGCCGTATAAACTGGTTGCATGTTGATTCCAAAACTGAATCTCCCCTCCCATATCAGTTACAATAACAGATTGCTGGATTTTTGTATCAAAAAGTTCAAAGACAAAATCTTTATGAAAACTTTGTTCAGACTTTGACAAGACTTCAAATTCCAGATAGTAAAAAACAACTCTATCATACTGGATTGGTGATATCGTTAAATGAAGTGCTAAATCACTTCCTTC
Source organism: Chitinophagaceae bacterium (assembly GCA_031970875.1). Taxonomy (GTDB): domain Bacteria; phylum Bacteroidota; class Bacteroidia; order Chitinophagales; family Chitinophagaceae; genus JAFLBI01. Next base: position 2,691 of record DALYHN010000022.1, on the reverse strand, counting down.
AGACTGTCTCATTAACACACATAGCGTATTCTTCAATTTCGCTTGTAACGAAGAAAGTGTTACAGGCAAACCAGAAAATAAATCCAAGAGACACAATTCATCCAGCAGGTTTTTCCCTTTGATTAATTCAGGTTTGATAAACCCAATAAACAATCCAGTACTAACAGGACATTCAATGACTGTTCCTGCAGTATCCATAAGAAAAACTAACCGACTTCCTTCTATGATCTCCTTACTTTGAGTACGCTGTAAACTCAAATAAAAGTTGGATAAAGCTGCTGAATGGTGCTTCAACCCCTCATGGTTAATATCTCCGCTTTTATTGAAAAATTGTATACCACAAGAAAGATAGCGATTGTCAATAAAAAGACGGTAGGGTTTTGTGGCTACTGAATCTAAAGAAAAAGAAGCGTAATGGTCTATTAAGAAATTAGATACATACGCTGGATCTATCAACGCTAGAATTGATTTGCCTTTAATTTTGCTATAAATGGCTTTGTCAAATTCCTTTTCGTGGGTTTCAACAATGTCAGTTATGGTAAAACTGTCTGGCTCATATTGAATATTAGCCATTTATTGAATTCTAATACTGCAATTTAGCCAATTTCTATAAAAAAAAGGATCTTACAGATAATATTATTTTCGTACCCCCATTTCACGCAAAAAGCGTACGTGAGCAACCACTGCTCTGCGCATAGTTGGGTACTCGATGTATTGCAATTGATATTCGCGGCAAACATCCCTAACAATCTGACTAATTGCAGGATAATGTACGTGGGAAATTTTTGGAAAGAGGTGGTGCTCAATCTGGAAATTTAATCCGCCTACTAACCAGCTAACCAATTTATTTCTTGTTGCGAAATTGGCCGTGGTTTTGATCTGGTGTATAGCAAACTCATCTTCCATCTTATTAGCTTCATCCGCCAAAGGAAAATGGGTATCTTCTACAGTATGCGCCAACTGGAATACAATACTTAAAACAAAGCCGGCTAAAAGAGTGGTTACCAAAAATCCGGTTAACCAAGCCAACCAGCCACATGCCATAATGGGTATTACCACGAATATGAGTGCATGTGCCGACTTCGTTAACCAAAAACCTGCATGATCATACCAAGCCATTTTTTTCAAAAGAACGGGACCAATCTTTTGGGTGAAATACTTTTTATAGTCGGTGAAGAATACCCAAAATAGATACAAGAGTGCATACAGCATCCAGAAATACCAATGCTGAACACGATGCAGTTTTAATTTTTTCTGCGTAGGTGCCAAACGCATGAAAATACCTGTTTCAATATCATCATCTACCCCATCAATATTGGTAAAACTGTGGTGGATCATGTTGTGTTTTACATTCCACATAAAATGTGCCGCACCCATAATGTTCACAGAGTGAGCCGCAATTTTATTCACCCATTTATATTTGCTAAAGCTGCCATGGCTACCGTCGTGCATCACGTTAAAGCCAACACCGGCTATCAACCCGCCAAGTGTAATACATTCCAAAATTGCCCAATACCAAGCAGGTGTAAAAAAAACTACATGTACATAGATTACCATGAATAATGAAATCATCAAAATGGCTTTCGTGTACAAGTGCCAATTACCCGTAGGCGCAATCTTGTTTTCTTCGAAATACTTCGCTACTCTTTGTTTTAATTCTGTGTGGAGCGATTGTTTAACTGAGGGGAACTTAGGAACAGAAAAAGACACTGACATGAACGAGGGTTGAGTACCCAACAAAGAAAAGTATTCAATGGCGCATTACCCAAAAAAGCAATGAAAATTATATGAATACAGACCTGAATTAACATACACATGACAAAAGCCCCTGCACATTTGAAGTGAAAGGGCTTTTGTGTTGAATCTTACTTAATTAAAAGTTTAACGAGCATCTGCCATATCAGGAATGGCATCTACACGATAAGCACCTGCATCTAATTTTTCTTTGGTCTCGCTAAATGCTTTCAATGTGATCTCGATATCCTCATTTGTATGCGCTGCAGAAGGGATCAAACGATAAATGATATGTCCTTTAGGAATTACGGGATATACCACAATTGATGCAAACACACCATAATTCTCACGCAGATCCATCACCATGGCTGTTGCTTCTTCTACACCACCCTTCATGTAAACAGGTGTAACGGGACTATCTGTTTTACCAATATCAAAACCGCGCTCTTTCAACCCATTTTGTAGTTTTCTGGCATTGCTCCACAGCTTGGCTCTTAACTCAGGCATGCTGCGCAGCATTTCCAAACGCTTGAGGTTACCAATCACAATTGGCATGGGTAAACTCTTCGCGAAGATTTGAGAACGGATATTGTAACGGATGAAATCAATGATGATTCTTGGACCAGCCAGGAACGCACCAATAGAAGCCATTGATTTGGCAAATGTGCTGAAGTATAAATCGATGTCTTCCTGACAACCTTGCTCTTCACCAGCACCAGCACCGGTTTCACCCAGCGTACCAAAACCATGGGCATCATCCACCAGTAAACGGAATTCAAATTCTTTTTTCAGCGCGCAGATTTCTTTCAGCTTACCCTGATCACCTGCCATACCGAAAACACCTTCCGTGATAACAAGGATACCACCAGTCTTCTGCTTTTCAATCAAAGCACTTGCACGCTCTAATTGTTTGCGGCAATCTTCCACATCATTATGCTTAAACACATAACGGTGGCC
>DALYHN010000021.1:0-19160 GCA_031970875.1 Chitinophagaceae bacterium | reverse complement strand
ACTGAAAATCCTTGTGTCGGCGGTTCGATCCCGCCCCACACCACGAGGACCCCTGATAGATGAAATATTTATTAGGGGTTTTCTATTGAATGGAGCAGGTTGTACAAGCTTGCCTGGCGCTTTGAAGCCGATTGTTTTGTACATTTCAGGTAATAAAGACCGCTTGGTTGACTATAACACATACACGTCTAGCCAGATAGCAAAACTGGGTAATGCAATCATCTTTCTGTGCGAGCAGATACAACCCATTACGCCCGTTTCTAAAACCCATATACTTAAGCTGGTATTTATTCTTGAAGAAGAAGCCATCAAAAAAACAGGTATTCCGTTTTTTGGCTTGCATTACCATGTTTGGAAATTAGGCCCTGTTTCTGAAGACTTGTATTATGAATTGTCTGAAGAACTCAGCCTGCTGAAACCCTATATCAGTAAAAAGACAAATGCCGATGGAACAACCCTGATTGCTCCTGCCAAGGCTTTTGAAGATGATGAGTTTTCAGATCAGGATCTTGCTTTGATGCGTGAAGTGGCAGACCGGTTTAAGTTTTGTTCTGCAAGCGAGTTGATTAACTATACACACAAAACAGGATCACCTTGGTATGATACAGCTGTAGCAAATGGTGTGCTGCAAGAGCTGGAATTGCAAAAAATCAATACAACGGATATAGAAATTGATTTGGAAAAACTGATTGAGCACGATCCGCTTAAAAAGCAGTTGTATCAAGAATATCAGGAGTTCATTGCACAGGTAAGTAGTTTGAAATAGTCATGTTTACGCCCGGCACTTTAGTTTTTTTCAATCCCTTCACTTTTGCCGACGGCAGCGCAAAGCCCAAGTTCTTTCTGGTATTGGCCAATAGCGATAATGAAACAATTGTAGCCAGTTTACCCTCTAGCCAGAACCACTTGCCTACGAACATGCATCAGCAATACGGATGCATCGAAAAGCCGGAAAGTAGTATCAGCGCATTTGTAATGAAGGCTGGCGAGCCGGTAACCACCAATGGCTGGGCTTTTGACAAAGACAGTTTCTTGTATGGCTTTTGGCTGGACAGTTTTGAGCAAGCCGCCCTGCAGCAACAATTGCAGGAAAAGCAAGTCAATCATTCAGTTATTGGCGTACTTGAACCCCGGCTGTTCAAGGCAATTTTGGCGTGTTTTGCCCAGTCGGCTATCGTAAAGCGCAAGTTTAAGCGAGTCTTACAAGCAGCCCTTGCCTAATTTACAAGCCCGTCTCGCCGCAACCAGTAACCCCCACCTCCATACTCCAACCTGCGCCATGGCTTTGGTTGGTAAATCGCTAAAGCTATTGATGGTAAACCGCTAAAGCTTCGGTGGTCCGCTAAACAAAGCTTCAGCGTAGTTTAGGCAAGCCAACCAGAAACCAGCACCCCCCAAAGATTAAAGACCAAAGTCCAAAGCTCCTTATCAATTATAAATCTCAAATAAGAAATCTCAAATAATTAGGTATTTTCATACCCTACTCCCAATGATTTATTGCGCTGGCGAAAGCTGGCTGACTATTGATTTAGCATACTTGTGGTATTCAGTGCATTATGTAAAACATATGCCGCACTTTAATACTACGAAGAAAGCTTATTGGCAGTAAACATGTGTTTATGTATTTGATGTATGTAGATGAAAGCGGCGATCCGGGAAATAAAGAGGGGTCTTCACCGCACTATATTTTAACGGGGATTATTATTAGGTATTCTGATTGGTCTACTTATTTAGACCGCTTAAAAAAATTCAGGGTTTACCTTCAAAACAAGTACGGTTTGCCGATTTATACAGAAATACATGCTTCAGAACTGGTTAGGATAAAGAAAATAAAAGCCTATAGAAAGATTACTAAATCTAATAGAGTAAAAATCTTAAAGGAATGCTCCATGTATTTGCCGCGCATCTTTTCCAACTGCAGAATTATTAATGTCTGCTTTGATAAAGCCAAGATGCCTTCAATAGCTAATTTTCAAGAGCTTGCTTGGGATAGACTTATTATGCGCTATAATGCCTATTTGAAATATTCAGTAAAAGACGAAGGTTCTATTTATGCAGATGAATCTTCTGAAATATTGATACGTAATAAGCTTAGAAAAATGCGCATACACAACTTGGTTAAGTCTAAGTATAATGGAGGCAGCTATAATGCACCAGTGAAAAGAATCATTGAAGACGTTTTTCACCGGGACTCTAAACTGTCTTACTTTATACAAATGGTTGATGTTGCAGCATTCTTATTGTACAGCAACGAATACCCAAAAGGTGCTACCAAAAAGTATAACCTTGATCTGCTATTTTACAATCTGGAGGAGAAACTATTACTGGCCGCATCACCAAATGACAAGTATGGAATCGTGAGAAAATAAAAAGCCCCGGTTACAAACCGAGGCTCAAAGTGTTTTGATTTTCGCCACCCAGTTCCCAACATAAAATTGGCTGAGCGGCAGAACAAAAGTAGAAGAATTATAAAAAAGAAAACATTAAAATTTTGGAATCAACACGCATGGCTTGATCTGCCCTTTTTGAGGTAAATGATTTTATCAAGACTGAAAGTGAATAGGATATAAGCTGCGACGAAGAATTATCGTTTATTTTGAATAACAATTGCTTTTATACAATTTGATGTGAAGAACGAGAAACTGACACGACAAGAAATCATTGACAAGCGCCTGAAACAGGCAGGTTGGGTCGTGTCTGATCGTACACAAGTATTAGAGGAGTACGATATAATTGTTGACAATAAACTTGCAGCCGAAGCACCAACACCTTATGCCGGTCATCAGTTCAGCGATTATGTTTTATTAGGCAAAGACGGTAAACCTCTCGCAGTTGTAGAAGCCAAAAAATCATCAGTTGATGCAGCAATAGGTAGAGAGCAGGCTAAACAGTATTGCTATCATATTAAAGAAACAAAAAACGTTGAGCTGCCTTTTTGTTTTTATACAAATGGGCACGATATCTTTTTCTGGGACTTAGAAAACTATCCACCTAAAAAAGTATATGGTTTTCCAACAAGGGAAGACTTAGAGCGCTATAGCTACTTACGCAAGCAACGAAAAAGCTTAGCCAGCGAACTCATCAATACAAAAATTGCGGGGCGTGATTTTCAAATAGCTGCCATACGATCCGTCATGGAGGCTGTTGAACGCAGAAAGCAAAAGTTTTTATTGGTGATGGCAACAGGTACCGGTAAAACCAGAACCTGTATTGCATTAGTAGATGCTTTGATGAGGGGCGGATGGGTAGAACGTACTTTGTTTCTGGTAGATCGTATTGCGTTGCGAGATCAAACGCTAGATGCTTTTAAAGAACATTTACCTAACGAACCACGCTGGCCAAAACAGGGTGAAAAAGACATTAGCACAGACAGAAGGGTATATGTTGCTACCTACCCAACCATGCTCAATATTATTCGTGATGATAATAATCCCTTATCGCCACATTTTTTTGACTTGATTGTAGTAGACGAAAGCCATAGAAGTATCTACAATACTTATCAGGAAATACTTGACTATTTCAATACCATCACACTTGGTTTAACTGCTACACCAACAGACGTTATTGACCACAATACTTTTCAGTTATTTGAATGTGAAGACGGCGTTCCTACCTATGCTTATTCCTATGATGAGGCGGTGAACCATATTCCGCCCTATCTCTGCAATTTCCAGGTAATGAAAATTAAAACCAAGTTTCAGGAAGAGGGTATTAACAAAAGAACCATTACGCTGGAAGACCAGAAGCATTTAATACTGGAAGGAAAAGAGGTTGCGGAAATTAATTATGAAGGAACTGATTTAGAACGTACTGTCATTAACAAAGGCACAAATGCACTCATTGTGCGTGAGTTTATGGAAGAATGTATCAAAGATGCCAATGGTGTGCTGCCCGGTAAGACCATCTTCTTCTGTATGACGAAAGCCCACGCAAGAAGAATAGAAGAAATTTTTGATGCGCTGTATCCTGAATATAAGGGCGAGCTAGCAAAAGTTTTGGTGAGTGATGATCCCAGAGTATATGGAAAGGGCGGCTTGTTGGATCAGTTTACCCACCGGGATATGCCACGCATTGCCATTAGTGTGGATATGCTGGATACAGGTGTAGATGTGCGCGAAATAACCAACCTCGTATTTGCTAAACCGGTTTACTCTTACACCAAGTTCTGGCAAATGATTGGGCGTGGCACCCGTTTACTAGAGAAAGAGAAGATAAAGCCTTGGTGTACGGAGAAAGACACATTTCTGATACTCGACTGCTGGGACAATTTTGAATACTTCAAAATAAACCCCCGCGGTAAAGAGCTGCAAGCACAAATACCATTACCCGTTCGTTTATTTGGCGTTCGCTTAGATAAGATTGAAAAAGCCATTGAGCTGAGAGAAACCAGCACGGCAGAAAAAGAAATCAATAAACTTAAAAAGCAAATTGCTGAACTGCCACAGAATTCTGTAGTGATACTGGATGCAAAAAACGAATTGCAGCGATTGGATGATGCAAATTTCTGGGCCAATCTTTCTGTTGATAAGATTGAGTTTCTGAGAACAGTGGTGAAGCCCTTGTTCAGAACGGTTTCCAATACAGATTTTAAAGCCATGCGTTTTGAGAAAGATATTGTAGAAGTATCGCTGGCGCATCTGGAATCTGATAAGGACAAATTTGACGCCCTGAAAGAAAGTATTGTAGAAGAAATAGGCGAACTGCCTTTATCTGTTAACATAGTCGCAAAGGAGGAAGCGCTAATTCGCCAAAGCCAAACCAACCATTTTTGGGCAACTGTTACGGAGGAGCAATTTGATGCGCTGATTGAAAAACTAGCACCCTTGATGCGTTACCGAGAATCATTGGTGCAACCCTTGGGGCCGGCAAAACTGAATCTCCAAGATTTTCTACACACCAAAGAATTTGTAGAGTTTGGTCCACAGCATGAAGCACTAAGTGTGGCTAAATACAGAGAATTGGTAGAAATAAAAATCAATGAATTGGTTTCAAGTAGCCCTATTCTACAAAAGCTGCAGCAAGGGCATGAAATCACTGCAGCTGAATCTGAGCAGTTAGCAGAAGCGCTGCACAACGAGCATCCGCATATTACGATTGATTTACTACGAAAGGTGTACAATCACCGAAAAGCAGTACTGGTACAATTCATCAAACATATTTTAGGTATTGAGCAATTAGAAACATTTGCAGAAACGGTTACCAAAGCATTTGATGATTTTATTGCTAAGCATAGTTATTTATCGAGCCGCCAACTGCAATTCTTGGATTTACTGAAGGGCTATATCTTGGAAAAAGGTGAATTGCAAAAAAGAAACCTGATTGAATCACCTTTTACCATGTTACACCCACAAGGCATCAGAGGTGTTTTCAATCAAAATGAGATTGACGAAATTTTAAGTCTAACCGAAAAGGTATTAGCAGCATGAGTAAACAAACCGATATTAAAATCTTTGAGGACAAAAAGGTTAGAACGCTTTGGGATGCCGAAAACGAAAAATGGTATTTATCAATTGTGGATGTTATAGCTGTTTTAACGGATAGTCCAAATCCAAGGAAGTATTGGAGCGTTTTGAAAACGAGGCTAAAAGCAGAGGGTAGTCAGTTGGCTACAAATTGTAGTCAACTGAAAATGCAATCTTCTGATGGTAAATTTTACCTTACCGATGTTGCTGATACAGAACAACTTTTTCGCCTGATACAGTCTATTCCATCACCCAAAGCCGAACCCTTTAAATTATGGTTGGCACAGGTAGCAGCAGATCGATTAGACGAAATGCAAGACCCTGAACTGAGCATTGATAGGGCACTAGAACAATACATGAAACTTGGTTATTCAGAAAACTGGATTAACCAACGCCTCAAAAGTATTGAAATCAGAAAAGAGCTTACAGACGAATGGAAAAAACGTGGCTTGAAAGCAGGTGTTCAGTTTGCAACGCTTACCGATATTATTACCAAAGCCTGGAGCGATAAAACCACCAAAGAATACAAAATCCTGAAAGGGCTGAAAAAAGAAAACCTGCGGGATAACATGTCCAATACAGAACTCATTTTAAATATGCTTGCTGAAGCATCCACAAAGGAAATCTCAGCAGCTACCAATCCCAAAGATTTTGAAGAAAGCAAGAAAGTAGCCAAACAGGGCGGTCATGTAGCAAAGCTTGCGCGCAAAGAACTGGAAGCTAAAACTGGTAAAAATGTGGTTACTGCTTTAAATGCAAAAACTGCTTTACAATTGAAAGAGGGCCACAAGGAAAAAGTGAAAAACAAAAAGAAGTAGATGTTACAGAATAACGCAACATTAAAATCATTAATCGATAAGCTCTGGAATAATTTCTGGAGTGGGGGCATCAGTAATCCATTAACTGCTATTGAGCAGATTACTTATCTCATCTTCATGAAACGCTTAGACGAACTGGAAGCTAAGCGTGAAAGAGATGCGGAGTTTACCGGCGAAAAATATGTTTCTCGTTTTCAGGGCAAGTTTACGGTGCCGGGTACCAATGAAACCGTACACAAAAATGAATTGCGGTGGAGTGTGTTTAAACATAAGCCGGCTGAAGAGATGCTGCTGCATGTGCAAATGCGGGTATTTCCGTTTTTAAAAGAATTGAATGGTCCAAATAGCTATGGGAATTCTCCTTTTACCAAGCACATGGCAAACGCCGTGTTTATTATGCCCAAAGCAAGTTTATTGGTAGAGGCCATAAACCTGATAGAAGAAATTTTTAAGGAAATTGAAAAAGATGCCACCGAGGGTGGTCATGCATTTCAGGACATACAGGGTGATGTTTATGAAATGCTCTTGAGTGAAATAGCCACGGCAGGTAAAAACGGACAATTCCGTACGCCAAGACATATTATCAAATTGATGGCAGAACTGGTTGCGCCACAGCTGGGCCAGCGCATTGCAGACCCGGCCTGTGGAACCGGCGGCTTCTTGTTGGGGGCTTACCAATACATACTAACTGATTTAGTGCGCAAATCTCCCCTCTCCTTTGGAGAGGGGGCGGGGGTGAGGCCGGATGAAGATGGTTTTGAGCGCGCTGCCATTAGTGCAGTGCTGACGCAGGAAGTAAAAAGCATATTGGATAATAGCTTTATTGGCTATGATATAGACAGTACCATGGTGCGCCTGGGCTTGATGAATATGATGATGCATGGCATTGATGAGCCTAAGATTGACTATAAAGACACCCTGAGTAAAACCTATAATGAAGACAGCCAGTTTGATATTGTATTGGCCAACCCACCTTTTACTGGAAATATTGACAAGGGCGATATTAATGAAGGACTGAAAATACCCACCACCAAAACAGAGCTGCTTTTTGTAGAACGCATTTTTAACATGCTGAAAATGGGTGGTACGGCTGCCGTAATTGTACCCAGTGGTGTCATACAGAACAGCGGTAAAGCCTTTGAGGCAGTACGAAAACTGATGATTGAAAAAGCAGAATTGAAAGCGGTGATTGCTGTGCCCAGTGGCGCATTTAAACCTTATGCAGGCGTAAGCACGGCAATTCTCATTTTTACCAAAGGTGGCGAAACCAACCATGTGTGGTTTTACGATATGCAGGCCGATGGCTACACGTTGGACGATAAGCGAAATAAGATTGCGGAAAGCGATCTGCCGGATATTGTGCAACGCTACAAAGCAAGAAGCGCCAAGAAAGACGGCGACCGCAAGCTGCAATACTTTATGGTGCCGAAAAAGGAGATTGTAGAAAACAACTACGACCTGAACCTCAGCACTTACAAAGAAGAAGTGTATGAAGAAGTGGTGTATGAAAAACCGAATGTGATTTTCGGGAAATTAGAAAAAATTGAGGCCAATATACAAAAAGGATTGGCGGAATTAAAAGAGTTGATGTAATGAAGTTTGAAAGATTAGGAGATAAAATAAATCAGATAAGAGGTATCTCTTACAAGCCGAATGACATTTCTGCCATTCCCATGCCTGACTATGTGCCTATACTTAAAGCAAATAACATTCAGGAAGAAGGCATTGACAAAAGCGACCTAATTTACATACATAAGAGTAAAGTAAAACCTGAGCAATTCATTAAAAAAGGTGATTTGCTTTTGGCTGCATCAAGTGGAAGTAAAGAAATTGTCGGAAAGAATATTTATTTCGAGAGTGACTTTGAAGGGTCCTTTGGTGCTTTCTGCAAACTTGTAAGACCGAAGAAAAATATAAACCATAGATACTTATCGACATTTTTTAAATCGGTTCCATATAAAAGACACATTAGAAAACTGCTTAGTGGTGCATTAATAAACAATTTGAAAAATGAGTATATCGATAGCTTACTTATTCCTGATATTTCGGATTCCGACCAACTCCACATCGCCAATCTCTTAAGCAAAGCCGAAAACCTCATAGCCCAACGCAAAGAAAGCATCCGCCTATTGGATGAATTCTTGAAAAGCACTTTTTTGGAGATGTTTGGGGATCCTTTAAGGAATGAGAAGGGATGGAAAGTAGAACATCTTGGCAATGTTACAGTTATGAAGGCTGGTCAATTTGTTGCAGCTTCAGATATTCAGTCAGAATTTAATGAAAAGCTTTACACATGCTATGGTGGAAACGGATTAAGAGGCTATGTAAAAACCTATACCCACGAAGGAAATTTTGTTTTAATTGGCAGACAAGGTGCATTGTGTGGTAATGTAAAAATTGCGAAAGGTCAGTTTCATGTTACTGAGCATGCAGTTGTTTGTTCGCCCAAAATGCAATTTGAAACATATTGGCTTTATTATCTTCTGGATATTATCAATTTGAACAAATATGCAAGTGGTGCAGCTCAGCCAGGACTTGCAGTTGGTAGATTAGAGCAAATAGAAATTATCTATCCTCCGCTTAAATTTCAAACCCAATTTGCTCAGATCGTAGAAAAAACAGAAGCCCTCAAAACCCAATACCAACAAAGTTTGCAGGAGTTGGAGAATTTATATGGGAGTTTAAGCCAAAAGGCGTTTAGAGGGGAATTGGTTGCGCAAGACCCAAATGATGAACCAGCAAGTGTGATGTTGGAGCGGATTAAAGAAGAAAAGGTGCAAATAAAAGCTGAGGAGAAAGGCGGTAAGTCAAAACAGTATTTAATTAAAGAGCCTTCTGAAAAAATAGCTGCCGAAAGGAGTGTTCCATATGATAAGAATACAAAATAATAGTGTTTTAAATTGAACTATCTAAGCTGTCAAAAAGAGATGATGAAACACATAGCGTGTAATTTAATCTATAATGATGGTAATGAAAATAGTTTTGTTGGATTTAACGGTAGATGTTCAATCCAGAATATTATCTATAATGTAAAAAAAAATAGTAGCAGGTGGTGTAACCAAAAAGACTGTAGTTGTTACAAATTTTATAATAGTGGCTTTAAAAGTAAGGCCAAAGATTATCCTTGTAATGAAAGTAGGGTTTTTAGTAATTGGGAATGGTCTGCTGGCGCAAAGTTTAAAGACAAAGAGGCGATAAAAATGCGAAAAGTAGGGCAGAATAAAATAGCAATTCTTACTACTTGCTTTGCGAATACTGATGAAAGAGATAGAAAAATTGTAGGGTTCTTTAAAATAGAAAGCATTAATGATGAAAATAATCTAGTAACTGCTTCAAAAGAATATAGAATTAAGCTAACTGTTGATGAAGCTAAACAAATGAATTTTTGGTCTTATTATCAAAACCCTGAAAGTCCTAAAAAGATTGTTTGGAGCCAACCTAGATTTAGATACTTAGATGATATACAAATTGCAGCTATTCTTCATGATTTGCTATTCATCGTTTCAAATGCTAAGCAAAAATCCACTATAAGAAACCTGCTACAGACAGATTTTACAGATTATTTTGAAGTAAGGCCGCAGATTCCCTGTGCGTTAAAGGTAAATAATGTTATCAATGCTGCTTTGCAGAAAAAGTACGGTAAAGGCGGAGAAAGTAAAGAGCATAAAAAACTAAAGGAATTTGTTGCTGAAAATCCAGAAAGGATTGGCATAAGAAAAATAGAAGTAAAACCATTCATTGAGCATCCTTTTGTATCAGGTGATATTGTAGATATCCTATTTGAGCCAATTAATAATGGAATAAATACAGTTGTTGAGATTGAGTTGGATAATGTTATTCCTGGTATTCATCAGGCGATAAAATATCGAGCATTAAGATGTTCTCAGCTAGGACTTGAATTGACTGATAAAAAAGTAAAAGCGATAGTTGTAGCATGGACTTTTAAAGAAGATGAGAAAAAACTATGTGAAAAATATAATATTGATTATTACGAAATAAAACTATAAATGGCGTCTCGTAAGAACTTATTAGCACTACACGAAGCGATCGTTATTGCATTAATTAGCATGCCAAATAGAACGGCAAGTTTTGCTGAGATTGCAGCTTTTATAGAGCAAAGAAATTTATACCCCCAACGAAAGGGAAATATTGATCTATCTACACAAGTAATGTTGCGTAGTACCAAGGCTAAGGGAGCTTATAAGCATCTCTTTGAGATAGTTGATGCCAATTCTATTTCGCTAAGGAATATATAGTTAGCTGTTTTTATCTGAGCTCAAATCCGTAAATTCATCTATCAGCTGCTGCGCCCGTCTTGTGAGTAAGAATGCTGTATGTGTACCTCACCCAAAACACTGCTATGCAAACAGCATCATCGGGCTTAGCACCTAACACCACCGCGCGTATTACAGCCATGGATACCATTCGTGGTATCGCCTTGTTTGGCATTCTCTTAATGAATATCATTGGCTTCGGTTTATACAAAGCCTATTTCGACCCCACCAATAACGGCGGTTCCACCGGCTGGAGCCTCAACGTGTGGTGGATGAATATGCTGTTTTTTGAAGGCACCATGCGTGGCATGTTTTCCATGTTATTTGGCGCAGGCATTCTCTTGTTTACCGGCAGGGCCACCAGCGGCACACAGGAATCTGTAACTGATACCTTTTTTCGCCGCCTGCTCTGGATGATTCTGTTTGGCGTGATCCATTGTTATCTCTTACTCTGGGATGGGGAGATTCTCTATACCTATGGCATTGTAGGTATGTTTGCCTTTAGTTTTCGTCACCTGAAACCGGGTAAATTATTGATTGGTGCTGCTTGCATATTGTTGGTGTCAACCGCTTTTAGTGTAGCAGATTATATCGATCACAAAGAAGCATATACGCAAGCAACAGCTGCACGAGCGAAACGTGCCAAGGGTTTGGTGTTGAATACCAAAGAAACAGAAGCCATTGCCAAATGGAATGGCATAGAGAAACAAGAAAAATATTCACCCCAGCAAGTACAGGATGAAATCAAGGCACGCAGCAAGGGTTACTGGAGCATCGTACAACACAAGCTGCCGGAAAATGTATACATGCAAACACATTTTTTGTATTTCATCGGTTTCTGGGATACACTGGCCATGATGTTGTGGGGCATGGCATTTTTTAAGTGGGGCATATTGAAAGCAGAGAAGTCGCGCCGCTTCTATTTACTTATGGCACTCATTGGTTATGGTATTGGCATAACGATTAACTATTTCGAAACTGCGCATATTGTGGACCAACAATTCAGCATCCTATCTTTCTACAGAAATTTTGTGTCTTATCAGTTTGGTCGCGTGCCTACTACTTGCGGACATATTGCTTTGATCATGCTCTTTGTGCAATCGGGCATATTGCCTTGGCTACGTAAAGCTTTGGCGGCGGTGGGACAAATGGCTTTCAGTAATTACATCATGCATTCGCTGATCTGCAATTTTATTTTTCTGGGTTATGGTTTGTCGATGTACGGCAAGCTGCAGCGTTATGAACTCTATTATATTGTAGCGGGTATCTGGTTGTTTCAGTTAATTGCCAGTCCTATCTGGTTGCATTATTTCAGATTTGGTCCGCTGGAATGGGTGTGGCGTAGTTTAACCTATTGGCAGCGACAGCCGTTTAGGAAGTGATTGATTATTGACTATTGATGATTTTCAATTTTCAATTGTTCTTGAGATTGCTGATTTAAGATTTGAAATTGATAAGGGTAGTTTCATTACTTAACCGCAAAGACGCTAAGGCACAAGGTTTCGAGAGGAAGACCATTTGAAATTTATTATTTGAGATTGTCTGTAGATTGATAAAAGCTTAACCACAAAGAACACAAAGAAAGCCATCACTAAGTACACAGAGTACAATTAATGGGCTTGTTATATAAGATCTTTGTGCGCTTTGTGTACGGCTCTTTGTGCACTCTGTGGTTAAATGTTCAAAACTTCGCGAGGAAGACCATTTGAAATTTTTCTAGATGATTTTACCGCAGAGGGGCAGAGTCAAAAGAGTTGGCGCAGAGTGTGTCTTGAAGTAGCTCTGCGTAGCCTCCGCGCTCGCTGCGTCTCCGCGGTGAAATCAATAATCATCAACCATGGTCCATCAGCCTATTCCTCCAAAGACTAAAGGCAAAAGGCCAAAGACCTATTAGCCTTGTATCCCGTCTTAGACGAGGTGAAACCTTTAGAGAACAGAAGAACAAGGAACAGAAGAAGGAGCAATGAACGCTGCGAATAGAAAACGAATAATTTCAATAACCAGCAATCACAAACTATCAACCATGGTCCATCAGCTATTAGTCATTTCTTCCTCCTCTGCGCAACCTCAACGACCTCTGCTGCTCCGCGGTGAAATAAATAACCAGTAATCAATAACCCCAAACCATAAACCACTAGCTAAAAACCCTCAACGCCCAACCACCCAGATTCCCTAATTTTAATGATACCACTATACAATTATGCAACGCAGCACTTTCATCAAACAAACGGCATTAAGTCTTGCAGGAATAGCCCTGATGGGTCCGGGTTTTAGTCGTCGGCAAAAAATAACAGCAGCTATTCAGGTCAATGGCGCGCGCATAGAGCAACGCATTGTTGCGTTAGCCAAATTTGGTGTGGATGAAAAAGGGCGCGGCTATCGCGTGGCGTATACTAAGGGAGATGTGGAAGGTCGCGCTTGGTTTATGGACCTGATGCGTAAAGCGGGACTGGCGCCAAGGATTGATGCAGCAGGTAATATCATCGGCAGGCGTAAGGGTAAGAACAATGCTTTGGCGCCTATTGCATTTGGTTCGCACATAGATATGGTACCAGATGGAGGTAATTACGATGGTACGCTAGGTTCTATTGCAGCATTGGAAGTAATTGAAATATTTAATGAGCAGAACATTATAACGGAGCATCCGCTAGAGCTCATCATTTTCGCGAATGAAGAAGGCGGCACTATTGGTAGCAAAGCCATGACGCATGGCTTAAACAAAGAAGGCTTGCTGCAAAAAAGCCAGAGCGGACTAACACAGGCAGAAGGGATTCGTACCATTGACGGTGATCCTGATAATATCGCAGCATGTTTGCGCAAGCGCGGCGATTATCATGCTTGGGTGGAACTGCATATTGAGCAAGGTGGTATTCTGGAAAGAGAAAAAATACAGATTGGTGTAGTGGAAGGCATTGTAGGTATTGTGCATTGGGAAGTAACGGTAACGGGATTTGCCAATCACGCAGGTGCTACACCCATGAACATGCGACAGGATGCTTTGCTGGCTGCATCCAAGTTGGTGATCGCAGTGAATGAAGTGATCAATAGTGTGCCTGGAACACAGGTGGGTACAGTAGGTAAGATTGCTGTACAACCCGGTGCATACAATGTGATTCCCGGTAAAGTGGTATTGGGTTTAGAGATAAGGGATTTGTCAGCTCCCAAGATTGAGCAATTGTTTCAGTCAATCGAAAAAAGAGCGGCAGCTATTGCCAAGGAAACCAAAACAACAATTCAGTTTACCCGGGAAGCCAATGAATCGCAACCAGCATTAACGGATAAGCGCTTGCAGCAGATCATCGATCAGAATGCAAAAGCATTGGGCTTTAGTACGAAGTATATGCAGAGTGGTGCGGGGCATGATAGCCAGCACATGGCAAGTATTACACCTAGTGCCATGATTTTTATTCCAAGCATTGGTGGTATCAGTCATTCACCTAAAGAATATTCTACACCCAAGGATATGGAGAATGGTGCCAATGTATTGTTGCAAACGATCTTGCAATTAGATAGAGAGCGGTTGGGGTGAGGAGATGCTTTAACGCGAATCGTCTGCCCCGAGCATTCGAGAAGAATTTTTGAAGTGGACAGATTTCAATAAAGCGTAACCGCAAAAAGACAAAGACGCAAGGCTTCGCGAAGAAGATTATTTGACATTTCAAATTTGAGATTTGACATTGTCTTAGCGCCACTTCGCGACTTGGCGTCTTGGCGGTGACACTACAAACTATCAGCAAATAGCTTTTCTACTGCCTCTGCGCAAACTCATCGGTCTCATGTTCTCTGCGGTGAAACCCTTATAGAACAGAAGAACAATAGAACAAAGGAACAAGGAACAGAAGAACGGAGAATACTCAGAATATAGAAGCCAGTATCTAGCTTTTCACGCAAGGCGCGCAAAGACTTTTTAGCACGCAAGTTTATAACTAAGATCATTGCGTGCTTAGCGTGAAACCGTTTAACTTGAATGGTGATAAGCAATTGTTTACTAAGAAGCTTTTTTCACTTGCTCTGTTGTTTGTTTATTGGTATCGGGATCCAGTTTTACGTGATTGATGGGGTATACATAAATGAGGTAGAGATAGAAGAAACCCAAGGAAAGGGCAAGAATCATCAGGCCAATCACAGAGGAGTTGATTTTTACGCCCTGCATAGACAGTTCAAGTGAATTGCCTTCGCCAGCTGGCGCGGTTGGATTCTTCTCCTGCAGCTTCATCGCTTTCTGAAAATGGATACCCGAGAATATTAGTCCACACAACACAATTACCGATACCATGAGGAAAATGAGTTTGGTAGAAGTAGACTGCCAGGCAAAGGTTTGATAGCGTTGATCGAGGCTTTGTTGATAATAGAGAAACTGTTTAGCGCCGAACTTGTTTTCTTGCAGCATTTTTTCTTTTTCTGCAACATTGATCAGGCTGTCTAACTTATCTACTGGAGTAGTATTGTTCTGTATTTTTTCAAACTGGTTGAATTTGGCTTCAAAAGCACTGTCTTGTGCATTTGCCTGAATGAATATGCAGCATAGCAGCAGGGATGCGATGATTTTATGCATGTGTTTCATTGTTTTTGCAAAAATTTGATGAGTCCTTCCCGGAAATTAAGCCGTTCTATATTCGAAGCGTTTTTTATGCTCTTTTCTTCCAATGCTTTGATGGTTTGTTCGGTAATAGCGGGTTGATTTTTTTTATTGTATGCAGGTATTAGGGATAGGATGGTTGCCCATTTTTGTTTTAGCAGGGTAGCAATCCCTGTTGGCTGAGGTACAGCATCATAACTGGCGCCCAATTTGGGTTCGAAGTAGAGGCGGTTTTTTTGTAGCAAGGCTGTTAGGAAGGGGTAGAATTTTGCTGCTTTCGGATGGTTGAGTTGTTCATAAATCGATTCATTGTAGTTCTCACGAATCATGAAACGTCCTTTACACAGCACTTTACTGACGTCGAAAGAGTCCCAAAATTCGATTACAACATCTTCAGGATTCTCCTGAAAGTTTAGCCTATGAGGGGTAGTTGCAGATCATTTCCTCTGGCAGAACTAATACCAAGTTCGTAATAATATTTAGGCAATTCTATAAAGCCTGGGTTTACCTGGTGGTGATTGAGGCTGTCTAATAAATGGTCAATCTGGCTCAGCCTTGGATTGGGAATGAAGGGGTTAACAAATGCTGCATACTTTTCTGATAAGGCTTCTATAGCCTGTACTTTTTAGTGTTTATAGCTGGACCACTCTTTTTTTGTGCTTCCACAAGCGTACAGACAGCACAACTGATGAGTAACAATAGCAGCAGCTTATTGCGCATCTGATAGGATGTTTTTCTAAATCTATTGATTTTTTAAGCAGCCATGAAATTTCGCCCACTAAAGCTTGCGGCCCTCTTGTGTCTTATTTGCAGTAATCTTACTACAAGCTATTCAGGCTTTCTACCACAAGCCCTTCTTATGGAATACAGGAGTTTTGAGTATTCAATATCATCAAAAACCAGTTGTATGAAAAACTTAGTATTTGTTGTGTTGGTAGCATTGCTATTTGCCTCTTGCACTTCCAGCAGGCTGAGTTGCCCAACCATCAATAAACATTATTGGGCAAGAAACGCTTAATATTAAGCGTATTTCTATAACTCTATTGATACAGGTATTCTTTGAATACCTTTTTTGTTTGCATATTTCTTCATTCCCGACTTGGTACTACTATTTTCAGGCTAGCTTAACGGTACAGTATCTTTTTGACCTAGTCCGATTAGTTGCTTTAGTAAAACATATTCGTCAATAGTTGCCGACTTTTCGTTAGCAAGTGAAAAAAATTTGTTAATAAGTGAAGAAAAATTATCTTCATGCCCAATTCATCATCCTACACAAAGACATGTTAGGTTCCAGCACATGACGTCTACCCCCCCGTAGCCCTTGTCTGGCGTGTGTTCCCGAGGATTTTATTTAGCAAGTGAGTTAGAGATTTCAGGTTTCTGAACCTGTTACTGAGGTCATCATGTATGGCCGAAATAACAGCTATAAGAAGCTGCTTATATTTTATTGCCTAAACCTTAAACCAAAACCAACATGAAAAAACTGCTTTTTTTCATCGTCTGTATGTTTGCTTGCTCAGTTTTTACAACTGAGTTGAAAGCGCAAAGTCAATCGGAGCCAGTTGTGTACAAGGGCTGGACCATGCTGGGTGAATCAAAGACACTAGTGGATGTGTCTTACAGAATTATCAAATGTGGTTCAACTGCACAGATTCACTTATCCATTTTTAATGAAAATCCAAAAGACCAAGTTACCCAGTTTGAATTGGAGTTTACAGATGCGACAAGGGTAAGGAAAGACCCCAAAGCAGTTTCTTTTAGTCTTAAGGCAGCAAAGATTTATAAAGCACTTTGCGATAGCGATACTTCCTTAGATACATTAAAAATTGATTTACCTGCAGATCTCGATCCTGCAACGGTGGAAGTAAGAATCACATTCAAATAGTAATACCTGACATATGAAAAGAATGCTACAAATTTTGACGGCAGTAATACTCATAGTCAGTATTGCTACACAGTCAGTTCAGGCGCAGTGTAATGCGCCTATCGTCAACAACTTTACACCAAACACGGGTCTTATTGGTAGTACGGTGACCATTACTGGTGCCAACTTCGATGTGAACCCTGCCAATAACGTGGTGTATTTTGGTGCAACAAAAGCTGTTGTAACACAAGCGAGTTTTGGTCAATTGAAAGTAACTGTACCAGTAGGTGCTTCAACAGCACCTATTTCTGTTACGAATGCTTGTAATAAAACAGCGTACTCATCGGTTTCATTTAATGGTATCTTTTGTCCTACGCCCATTTCTGGTACTACATATCAAAATGTAGCAGCTGAAGTGAGTGGTTATGGTGCTTACAATATGGTAAGCCAGGATATGGACTTAGATGGAAAGCCAGATGTTTTATCGCTTAGAAACGATGGGGGCTTTACTATTGCGCGTAACACTAGTACAACAGGAAGTGTAAGTTTTACTCCATACAATTTTGTCCTTGGTCAGGAAGTTAATTACAATAACGGCCAATCAATCGTAACAGCAGATTTTGATGGTGATGGAAAGCGTGATGTTGGTTCTACTTACCATGTGTATAGAAATACCAGCACTGGTCCTGGTAGTATTAACCTGCAATATGCTTATACATTTGGTACTTTAACTTATGTCTGTGGTTGGGGATGTAGTTGGCAGTTTACATCTCAGGTCCTGTCTAGGTATCAGGTTAGTGCAGGCGATTTTAACCGTGATGGTAAGATTGATATGGTGGGGGAAGCCGACAATGTGATTTTTGTCGCACTCAATACCTCTACCGGTGTGGGCAATATTGGTTTCAGTGCACCTATTGCCATTGCAAATGTGGGTGCAAGATGTACTGGTATACAGGTAGCTGATGTTGATGGTGATGGAGCTGTAGATATCTTGGCTACACAGGGTGATGGAAACAGAGCTGTTTCATTGAGAAATACAACAACAGCGGGAAGTAGCTCTCTCTCCTTTGAAACGCCTGAGTATTGGAATTCCAACGGTAATTACCCTTATCGTTGTCAGATTGCCGACTTTGATAAAGATGGCAAAATTGATTTGACAACATGTAATTACAATGCCCCTGCGAATACTTGTATTTTTAGAAATACTTCTACTGTAGGGGATATTAGTTTCGGTACACCAGTTAATCTGCCAGCGCCACAAAACAACTACAGAATTCAGGTAGGTGATGTAAATGGTGATGGTTTACCAGATATCGTTACAAAATCTTTAGGTGTAAACGTCTTCTCGGTATATCCTAATACGAGTACTGGATCTGGCGTTATTTCCTTTGGCGCTAGATATGATTATACTTCTTCAGCAATGGCTGAAGTAAGCGGTATGGCCATTGGTGATGTGGACGGCGATTTTGTGCCAGATATTGTCACGAGTGGTATCAGTAGTAACACAATTCGAATTCACCGTAATACAAGTGCACAGCCTGATGTAACGCCACCAACAGCACTCTGTAAAAATATAACAGTGGCGTTAAGCCCAACAGGCACCGCTACTGTAACTGCAAGCCAGATTGATAACGGTAGTGGAGATGCCTGTGGTATTGCCAGTTTGTTGATTAATAATGCGCCCTCGCTAAGCTTTACCTGTGCCAATATTGGGGCTAATCAAGTAACGTTAAAAGTCACGGATCGAGCGGGTAATTTTAGTACCTGTCAGGCTGTTGTCACTGTGGCACCGGCTGCAGTTATTGTGAGCGGACAAACAACAGTTTGTCAGGGCCAAACGGTAGCGCTTCAAGCGAATCTGGGTGATACCTATCAATGGCAGAAAGATGGCGTTGATATTCCTGGCGCAACTGCACAAAACTATACAGCTACCACAACTGGTAATTATTCTGTAACAGTTACCAATTCCGGTGGATGCTCTGGCACTTCAGCACCTGTAGCAATTACAGTAAACAGTAATCCAACAGTTGGCACTACGCCAAGCGGTAATGCGGCTATTTGCGGCGGTCCTTTGACCATCACTGCAAGTCAATCCAGCATTTACCAATGGAAACTCAATGGAAACAATATTTCCGGTGCAACACAACAAAGCTATAATGCTAC
>DALYHN010000020.1:17909-19222 GCA_031970875.1 Chitinophagaceae bacterium | reverse complement strand
ATGGTATATTCTCTCTTGCAGGAGTACAAACCTTTGGTGTCTTAGGACCTAATCCCAGCACCGCGCGCAAGTTTACTTTCCGGATTCAGCGCTAATGCGGAGTTGTTCTTGGCAATAAGTATTGAACTCTTTTTCTAGTGATGCGTACACAGGTTCTTGTAAATCTTTTTGGAAGAGACGATTGTTTTTGAAATCGATTGTAATTACGCCATCTCTAATTAACACATTGGAAAACTCATTCCAGTTGTACACTTTTTTCGGCAGTGTATTGAAGACAACTTGATCTGTGTTGAAGCCAATTTCTTCAGGAAATTTCGCTAGTCCTTCAGCAAAACCTGCAGCAACATATAAAACTGCCAACCATACAGGATAGCCTGCCAAATAGTACAATGCTATAGCTGCAATGAAAAGTGAAGTGCGGTAGTAGGGCTGGTGGGTTGATTGTTTGTTGAAACGATTGTATGCCCAGAACAGAATCATCGATACCATCGACACAAGGATGGTCCATTTTTGATTGGTCCATTCAGTCAGCCCTGTGCCCAATTCAATCAATGCAAGCAAAATCATGAGTTGCCCTGTCCAGTTGATATACCGGTAAGAAGGTCTTTTGGTAGTTATCACAAAATCATAGGTACTCATGCTTGTACCATCATATTACAGATTCTGTATAATAGGCGGGCACCAACATTGCTGTCCCAATCAGATTCGCCAACACCTACTTCTACTAAATCAAAACCAATAAACTGTCGGCCACTGGCTTTGATTTTTTTGAAGAGATACAAAACTTGTTCTGTTTCAAAACCGCCATTGACAGGTGTACCGGTGTTGGGACAAAGCTTGGGGTCCAAACCATCGATATCAAAACTGATATAGACTTGTTGTGGTAGGTGTGCGACGATTTCGTCAACAATGGATTTCCAGCTTTCACCTTCAAATTGGCGTTCCTTGATATGCTGATCAAAATAAGTGATGATGCGGTTAGGGCTTTCCTGAATACAAGCACATTCCTCATCGCAATAATCGCGAATGCCTACCTGTACCAGTTTGCTTACTTCCGGAATTTCGCTCAGCACATTGTACATGATAGATGCATGCGAATATTTGAAGTCCTCGTATGCTTTACGCAGATCGCAATGCGCATCGATCTGAATAATACCAAACTCACCATATTTCTTAGCCAATGCTTTTAAGTAGCCAAGCGGTGTACTATGGTCGCCACCAATCAAGCCAACCAGTTTACCCTTGTCTAAGAGTTCTTGTGTTTTGGCTTGCACCCAATCATTCAACATGTGACTGCCTTCATTGATTTCTTT